>JANXSC010000110.1 GCA_025352845.1 Opitutaceae bacterium | reverse complement strand
GCAAGATCGACGGCGATCCGTGGGGCGAGCCTTACCAATACGCTTATCCGGGAACCCGCAACAAAGGCAGCTATGATCTATGGTCCAAAGGCCCAGACAAGACGAGCGGCACTGCGGACGACATTGGCAATTGGAAGTAGGCACCGACGCTAGGCGAGTAATCATGAGGAGGCGACGGTGTGGATCGTGCAGCTTGAAACGCTGCCGAATCCCTGCCGCTCTGAAACATGGCCAAAGCTGAAGAAGCCCCGAAGATCATTTTCTCGATGCTCGGCGTCTCGAAAAAAATCGAGCGCAAGGAAATCCTCCGCGACATCTCGCTGTCGTTTTACTACGGGGCGAAGATCGGCGTGCTCGGGCTCAACGGCTCCGGCAAATCCTCGCTGCTCCGCATCCTCGCGGGCCGCGACACGGACATCGACGGGCGGCTGCACTTCGAGTCGGGCTACCCGATCGGGTTTCTCGAACAGGAGCCGCACCTCACGCCCGGCTCGACGGTGCGCGCGTGTGTCGAGGAGGGCGTGAAGCACCTGACCGACCTGACGACGGCCTACGATGCGACTTGGGACGAACTCGCCCAGGCGGCTGACGAGGCGGCGAAGGACAAGGTCGCGAACAAGCAGGCGGAATTGCAGGACAAGATCGACGCGCTCGGCGCGTGGGATGTCGCACCGCAGGTCGAGATGGCGATGGACGCGCTGCGCTGCCCGCCGGGCGATGCGCTCGTGGAAAAACTTTCAGGGGGCGAGCGCCGCCGCGTGGCGCTCGCGCGGCTGTTGTTGAAGAAGCCGTCGATTCTCCTCCTCGACGAACCGACCAACCATCTCGATGCCGAGAGCGTGCAATGGCTGGAACAACATCTCGCCCGCTACGAGGGCACCGTGATCGCGGTGACGCATGACCGCTACTTTTTGGACAACGTCGCGCAGTGGATTCTCGAGCTCTCCCACGGCCACGGGATTCCGTGGAAGGGCAATTACTCGTCGTGGCTCGAGCAGAAGCAGGCGCGCGCCGGGGTGGAGCAGCGCACCGAGGACAAGCGGCAGAAAGCCATGGCGCGTGAGCTGGCGTGGATTCGCCAGTCGTCGCGGGCCCGCGTTACGAAATCGCAGGCGCGCATCAGCTCCTACGAGAACATGCTCAAGCAGGACGTCGCCGAGAAGGAGAAGGAATTTGAAATCATGATTCCGCCCGGCCCGCGGCTCGGCGCGCTCGTGGTCGAGGCGAAGGCACTCGCGAAGAGCTACGGCGACAACGTGCTGTTCGAGAACGTGAATTTCTCGCTCCCTCCCGGCGGCATCGTCGGCGTCATCGGGCCGAACGGCGCCGGAAAGACGACGATGTTTCGCCTGATCACCGCGATGGAAAAGGCCGAGTCCGGCGAGCTGCGCGTCGGCCCGACCGTGAAGATCGCGCATGTGGACCAGTCGCGCGACTCGCTCCCCGACACCGAAACGATCTGGCAGGCGATCAGCGGCGGCGAAGAGATCATGCGACTCGCGAACCGCGAGGTGAACTCGCGCGCGTATTGCGCGCAGTTTGGCTTCACGGGCGCGGACCAGCAAAAAAAAGTCGGCGTGCTCTCCGGCGGCGAACGCAACCGCGTGCATCTCGCGCGCCTGCTCAAGAGCGGGGCCAACCTCATCCTCCTCGACGAACCGACCAACGACCTCGATGTGAATTCGATCCGCGCGCTGGAGGAAGGCCTGGAAAATTTCGCCGGCTGCGCGGTGGTGGTGTCGCACGACCGCTGGTTCCTCGACCGCGTGGCGACGCACATCCTCGCCTTCGAGGGCGACAGCACGGTGGTGTTTTTCAACGGCAACTATTCGAGCTACCTGGAGGATTTCCGCCGCCGGAAAGGCAAGGCGGCCGACCAGCCGCACCGGATCAAATATCGGAAGCTGTCGCGGTGATGTGATTCTCAACTCGGCGAAGATCGGTGCCGTGAGTTGCCAAGGAATAATCTGTGCATTCAATGGTTCAAGTCACATGAAAAGCCTTCACCTCTTGGTCGGCACCCTCGCCGCTTTTTCTGCCACTATGAACGCTGCTGAATCGAAAACCGAATCCTTGGTCCTCGGCGGGGGGTGCTTCTGGTGCACCGAAGCCGCGTATGAAATCCTGCCCGGCGTGAAGGACGTCGTGAGCGGCTACGCCGGCGGCAAGGAGGCGAATCCCACCTACGAGCAAATCTGCGCGCATGCCACCGGCCACGCTGAGGTGATCAAAATCGATTTCGATCCGGAGAAAATCTCGCTGGAGAAACTCGTCGATTATTTCTGGCACGTGCACAACCCGACGCAGGTCGGCGGTCAGGGCAACGACCACGGCCCGCAGTATCGCTCGATCATCCTCTACGCGAATGCCGCGCAGAAAGCCGTTGCGGAAAAATCACGCGACGCCGCCGCCAAGGTGTTTCGTGATCCGATCACGACGGAGATTGTGCCGTTGGAGAAATTCTGGGTCGCCGAGAAATACCACCAGGACTATTTCCGCCTGAACCCGCATGCCGGCTACTGCGCCTACGTGATCGCGCCGAAGGTAAAAAAACTGGAGAAGGAAATCGCGGCGGAGAAGAAGTAGCGGAGTGCTTTCGCGCTAGGGAAGCGCTGATTAATTATCGCCGAAGATTTTGCTAATCGCGCAGTGACCAATTTTCGCGTCAGACCGGCTGGGTGCAGCTGAATATCTGCCCGTAATACCAACGTCCCGTGAGAATTGGACTTATTTCCGCCCGATGTAGCCGGGGTCGCCGACCCCGGACCGAGGTCAGCGACCTCGGCTACACCTGAACCAAAGGTCTAGAAATCATGGGCGATTGGTATAAGAGGCTTTGATTTTTTCGGTTTCCAACTGCATCGAATTAATCAGCGCTTCCCTAGCGCTTTTGCTCGCGCTCGGCCTTAAGGAGCTTCTCGACCAGCGGGGGTGTGAGCGGTGGTTTGAAGTAGGGCAGCGCCTCGGCGAGGCTCGGGGCCGACGTGCCCTTATTCGCTGCGGCGTAGGCTTTGTAGGCTCGTGTGATGTGCTCTTCGAAATCTGGAATCCACGCCCACGGCGCGCCCAAGCTTCCACCGCCATAGCCGCGGTGGTCGACGTAGGCGTCCACATAGGAGCGGCTGTCGTAGTCCGCATCGAGCGGGGCCTTGGTTTGCACGCGCCACCGGGGAGTGGATTCGGTGGTCTTGGACAGCTCGTAGCGTTCGAGCAGAATCGAATCGATGGGTGGGTCGGAAAAAGGTTGGAGGGCGAGAATCGTCGTCGTGTCATTGGGAGGATTTTGCGCGAACTTCCGCAACGCGGACGTAAGTTGCGGCTTGAAGTTCGCCGCGGCGGCGTCGCGGATGGCGGCGAAGGCGCGGCGAGAGTCTTCATCCGAATCGAAGCGGAGGTTTTTCGCCACCCGCAGCCAGTCTTGCTCGGAGAGAAACTGCATCTCGGGGATGCGTTGATCGGGGCGGTCGACGAACAGCTGCCGCAGCCGCTTCATCCGCGCGAGCCAAGCTTTCATCTCCGACCGGCGCTCCGGCGGAATTTCCAGCCCGGCGCTGCGAAGCGGAGGCAGGGCGGCGAGCTGGCGTTCTGCTTCGGACAGATCGTGGGCGAGGGTGTCACGTTCGCGTTGAAGCGCGGACGACTCGCCGGCGAGTTGCGCGGCACGCTGGCGGAGCGTGCGCAGTTGCCCTTCCTGCTGCCGCACGAGGTGGGTTTCGTAGCCGACGAATCCGATCAGGGCGAGGCCGGTAAAAATGAGCGCGAAAAGGGAGCGGCGCTTCATGGTGTGCCGGAGGACGAGGAGAGCGTGAGATATTTTTGCAGGGCTGCGGCGCTGACCGGCCATCGGAGGTAGGGCAGCAACTGCTCCGCCGTGGTGACGCGCGCACCGTTATTGGCATCGGCGAAACGCCGTTGCGCTCCCCGGACGTTTTCACCCATGGCCACCCCGTTATTCCCATAGCCAGAAGTCCCGATGTAGTGATAGGCGTCGTATTCGACGTCGGCCGGACGCGGTGCGAGGATGCGATTCGTCTCGTTGAGTGGGACCCCGCTGGTCTTGCCGGTATGGAGCATTTCGTAGCGCCCCAGCATCGCCGGATCGATGGGAGGATCGGCATACGGCAGCAATTCGAGCGGGCTGTTCGGAAGCAGGCCGTCATGGGCCAGGACGTAGGCATTGAGCGCGCGAGAGATTTTCTGGGCTGCGCGACTTACGGCGAGATCACGAAGCTGGGCCGTGGTGCGACGGAACTGTTCGTCGGACTCGACGCGGCCAACAACAGCGGCGTTGAACCAGTCGCGCTCAGCCAGCAATTTCAACTCCGGGATGTTCCAATCAGGTCGCTGCGCGAGGAAGTCCTTCATCCGGTCGATCTGCGCGAGCCATTGGTGCATCTGTAATTCGAGGGCCGCGTCCGCGATTGCCACCGGGTGGGCAGCAGCAAGGCGCGTGTCGATGCGCTGCTCGACGTCCCGAAACTTGGTGGCGGCGACCGTGCGGGCGCGCCGCAGATCGTTGACCTCGGCTGAAGCGCGGTCGCTTTGTTGCTGCAGGGCGTTTATCTCGTCGGACTGTCGCGCGACGAGTTGCGCTTGGTAAATGCCGGTGCCGCCCAGCACGGCGAACACGGCGACTGCGGCGGATTTTTGAAGCGTGGTCATGGCAATGATATGGGAAGTTCCGACGTTCGCGACGGCGGCGGTGCTGAAAACCACGGCGCCCGAAATCGTTGCGCCGAGCCCGGCGGGCGCGACGTGTAACGCGTGCGCGCAAAGATCGGTCGTGAGCCCAGCCGTGGTCACCGCGATACCGCGGCGCAGAAAAAACGCGCGCAACCGATCGAGGGCGCGGGTGACGCGTTTTTGCGCCGCATCGTCGCTCGTGCCGAGCGCGGCACCGATGTCGCGCAGGGATTTGTTCTCAAAGAAGCGCAGCAGGATCGCGGTGCGGTCGGGCTCGCTGAGGGTTTCGACGGCTTCGTCGAGCAGCGGCTCGACGGCGTGCCATGAGTCGGAAGATGAGTTCATGGTTTCGATGGCGGCAGATTCGGCAAGCTCACTGCGGGCAAATTCGGCGGCGGCGAGTTCGCGGGACTGGCGGCGGGTGGCCGCGCGCACGGCGTTGAGCGCGGTGCGGCGGCTGACGATGTGGAGCCACGCGACGAGGGGCGTGCCGGGTTTGATGGCGCGGGCGTGGCGCGCGAGTTCGATGAAGACGTTCTGCGCGATATCCTCCGCGAGCGAGGGCGAGCCGGTCTGGCGGCGCGCGACGGAGTAAACGAGATCGAGGTGCCGGCGCACGATCTCACGGAAGTCGGCGGCGGATTCGGCCTGCACGTAGCGCTGGAGGAGTTCGGCGTCGCTCATGCTCATCACCAGATAATCACCGCCGGATAAAAAATCCGACAGGAAATCGTGGGGCGGCCGAATCGCTATCCAAACGCCGAGAGAACGGGCAACTCACCGCAGGCCGCGCGCTCACTCGCCCAGCATCACATCGCGAATCGTGTTGGAGAAATCAACGATGCGGTAGGGCTTGGGCACCGAGCCGCGGAAGCCGTGCGCGCGGTGGTTGGCCATCACCGGATCGCTGGAGTAGCCGCTCGACACGATGCCCTTCGCGGCCGGATCGATTTTCAGAATTTCGCGCATGGCATCGGCGCCGCCCATGCCGCCGGGCACGGTGAGATCGAAGACGACGACATCGAAGGGCCGGCCGGCGAGGCGCGCCTCGGCGTATTCGCGCACGGCCTCGGCGCCGTCCTTGGTCAGGAGGACCTCGAAACCGAGGCGTTCGAGCAGCGCCTTGGTCATGTGGCGAATCGGCTCCTCGTCATCCATGAAGAGCACCCGCCCGTGCATCGGTTCGAACGGCCCGGCCGTCTTCGACGCCGCCACCGGATCGACGCGCGCGGCAGGGAGCCAGACGCGAAACGTCGTGCCGACCCCGACGGTCGACTCGACGGTGACGTGGCCGTGGTGTTTTTGCACCACCGAGTAAACGGTCGCGAGGCCCAACCCCGAGCCCGCCTCCTTGGTGGTGAAAAACGGCTCGAAGATGCGCGCGAGGTGTTCCGGCGCGATGCCCTTGCCCGAGTCCGCGACCTCGAGGCGCAGGTAATTTCCCGGCGGCAGCGTCGCGACCGCGCCGCGATCGATCGTCTCGTTGTGGAGGCTGAGCCGGATTTTTCCGCCGCCGGGCATGGCCTGCACGGCGTTGATGACGAGGTTCTGCACGACCTGCCCGATCTGGCCCTTGTCCACATCCGCGGGGCGCAGGTCCGGCGCGAGATCGAACTCGCAGCGCACGGCCGCACCGTGCAGCGCAAACTGCGCGGCCTCGCGCACCACATCCGGCAGCGCCACCGCGGTCCGCACGGGCTCGCCGCCCTTGGCAAACGTGAGGAGCTGCTGCGTGAGATCCTTCGCGCGCAGCGCACTGCGCTCCGCCTCCCGCAGCCACTTCGTGCCCTGGGCATTCACGTGGTCATCCATCAACGCGAGCGAAAGATTGCCGATCACGACCGAGAGCAGGTTGTTAAAGTCGTGCGCGATGCCGCCCGCCAGCACGCCGATCGACTCCATCTTGGAGGCGCGCAGGAGTTCGGACTCCAGGCGCGAGCGCTGCGTGACATCGCGCAGCACCAGCACGACGCCGACCGCCCGGCCGCTCCCATCGTGAATCGGCGCACAGCGACCCTCGACGCTCTTGGCCGGACCCTCGCGCGGATGGACGAGCGAATACGGCGGCAGATCGACGACGTGATCCGCACTCAGTGCCGCGGCCACGGGAGCGGCCAGCCGCTGCGTGGGCTTCTCGGAACCGAGGAGACACACTTCGCGCAGCGGCCGGCCGATCGCGGCGCCCACGGGCCAGCCGGTGAGGGCCGACGCCGCGTCGTTCATGAACTGGATCGCACCCGCCTGATCGACAGTGAGCACGGCTTCGGACATGGCCCGCAACGTGACACTCAGTTGTTCGCGCTCCGCGGCGAGCGCCCGCTCGGCGGTCTTCACGCCGGTAAGATCGATCAGCGCTATCTGCGTGCGTTCCACAAACGGCCGACCGTCGATCACCGGCACGCGCCACTGGTAGAAGACGCGCAGCGTTCGGCCATCGAGTGTGGGGACAGTGAACTCACCGTCGGCCTGCAGGCCACCCTCCCACAGTGCAAGGAAGGTGCGGCGGCGGGCCTCGTAGATTTCCGGGGTGTAAACACCCTCCAGCTTGGCGATCACTTCCGCGAGCGTGCGCACCCCGAGGAGGCGCAGCGTCGCGGCATTGACCCCCACGACGCTCACGCGCGCCGCCCCGGTCCGCAGCTCGTCCGGGTTGTCCCTGAACCACGTCTCAAGATCGACGACACCGGAACCGCGCAGCCGCTCCATCCAGTCGGCGGCATCGCGGTAATCATATTCGATCACGGCCACGGGCAGGTGCTCGAAGAGCGCGCGGTAGCGCTCCTCGCTGGCGGCGAGCGCGCCCGCGGCACGCTTGCGCTCAGTGACATCGCACGCGAAGCCCTGCATGGAACGCAACCGGCCGGCGTCATCGCGCAGCGCCCGCACATTCTCCCGAATCCACGCGGTGGTGCCATCGGGCCGGCGGATTTCAGATTCAAAATTGTCGAGATCGTCGCGCGCGCCGAGGAGCGCGAGGATTTCCTCGCGGCGGCCGGGCACGACGTAGGCCGCGGCGGTTTCGTCCGGCCGCAGCCGCAGCAAATCCGTGGTCGTCGCATAGCCCAGAATCCGCGCCATCGAGCGGTTCGCCCGCAGAAACGCCCCCTCCGGTGTCACTTCATACACGCCTTCGATCGCGTTCTCGAAGAGGTGGCGAAAGCGCTCCTCGCTGCGGCGGAGTTCGCGGGTTTTCTGCGTTTGAAAATGCATCCACACGGCGACCCCGGCCGCCGCCAGCGCGGCCACCACGGCAATAATAATGGGCAGCGCCGTGGTCATCGACGAAGCCGGAAAAACGTTGGAGGCACGGGAATCAAAGGCAAAATCGGGAGACTCACACGAAGGCCGCGGATGAAATCGGCGTCCCGGATTTTGTCGAGCGCGGCGCTGGAATAAATCTACGAAAATCTTGGCGTCGTGCGCACGCACGGCACGCTTGCGCGATGCCTCTGACCATCCGCCCCGCCACCGCCGACGATGTCCCGACCGTGCTCGCCTTCATCCGCGGGCTCGCGGACTACGAGAAACTCACGCACGAGGTCGAGGCCACGGAGGAAAAATTGCACGCGACGCTCTTCCCTCCGAACGGCCGGCCGGCGGCGGAGTGCCTCCTCGCGTTTCTCGCCGGCGAGCCCGCGGGTTTTGCGATTTTTTTCACCAACTATTCCACCTTTCTCGCGAAGCCGGGGCTCTATCTGGAAGACCTTTTTGTCACACCCGAGCGCCGCGGCCGCGGCATCGGCAAAGCCCTGTTGCTCCACCTCGCCCAGCTCGCCAACGCCCGCGGCTGCGGCCGGATGGAGTGGTCGGTGCTGGACTGGAACCAGCCCGCGATCGAGTTCTACGAATCGGTCGGCGCACGGCGGATGCGCGAATGGCAGATTTGCCGGCTCACGGGCCCGGCGCTGGCGCAATACCGCTGACGCCGGCGCGCGTGAGCGTTTCCCGCCCCGGTTTTTGTTTGGCGGGGGCGCGCGGTTTCGTTGCCCTCGGCACCTGCGTGACACCGCCCCCCAATCCATCGCTCGCTGAACTCGCCGAGGTCGTCGGCGAGGAAAATGTGCGCCACCTCGTGCGGACGTTTTTGCGGGAGTTTCCCGTGACCCTCCGGGCCATGGGGACCGACGACCGAAGAAATCAACACCGTCTGGCGCACAGCATGAAGAGCAGCGCGCAGGTGGTCGGCGCCCTGGATCTTTCCCAACGGCTGGCCGCGCTGGAGCAGCGCCTCGCGGACCCCGCCACGCCCGACCTCACTCCGGCCGATCTCAACCCGATTACAGGCGAATTCGAAACGATCGCCGGGCCGCTGCGGGATTTCGTCGCGCCCTAGCAGCCCGTCGGACTTGAAGGCGGCGGGGCGGAGGAAGATTTACGCCGGTGGGAAGCGAGGACGGTTATTTTCGATGAGGGACTTGTGCGCGTGAGAGTGTTTGCAGGTTTTCTGGGTGTGCGGGAGGCGAGGGAAG
>JANXSC010000104.1 GCA_025352845.1 Opitutaceae bacterium | reverse complement strand
GCACGAGGCCGCGCGCGTGCAGGCCCGCGAGGCCGCGCGCGAGCGCGACCCCGTGCGCGACGCACTCCGCCGCCGGCAGCCGACCGCGACGCGCGCGCACTTCCTTGAGCGTGAGCGGGACGTAGTTCACCGGGTCGATCGTTCGGCCGGTCGCGGCGTCGTCGGCCAGCTCCATGACGTAGTAGAAAAATCCGCCGGCCTCGCTCCGCCCGATGTGCAGCAACGCAAGCTGGTGCGACTCCGAGAGCGAGATCGCGGCGAATTCCTTCAGCCCATTGAACTCGCGCTCGAACGGCTGCGCATCCTCGAACCGATCGCGCCACACGATTTTCACGGCGCGGAAAATTCCCGTGAGCCCGCGCGCCAGCCAGACATCGCCATAGCTGCCGCGGCCGATCAGGCGCAGCAGTTCGTAATCGGGGATCGACGGCGTCACGAGCACGAATCAGGGCACGGCGAAGCTAGGCGGTCGATGGGAAAGCGGGGGGTGACAGGCTCGGCGCGACGCGCGGCCACGTCGCCGTTGTAGCCGGCCTCGCTGAGGCCGGGCCGGGATCAGCGACCCCGGCTACAACCGATCCGTCACCCCAACTGCGACTCCAGTCGCGTGACCTCCGCCTTGAGCTGTTGCTTCACCCGATGGCCGATGAGATAGACGCTCGCCGGGCCGATGCCCAATTCACGCGCCACCCGTAGCACTGGCCAGCCCTGCCTCATGTAGAGATCGAAGACCTGAAAATGCCGCGGCTTGATCCGGCGCGCGATGCGGTCGAGCGCGGCCTCGAGCACGTGGCGCTGCCACTCGTCGTCCCAACCTGCCTCGATGTTTTCCGGATCGGGGATGCGCTCGACGGTCGCGGTGCCTTCGGCAGTGGAGTCGCGCCGCACGCCCGGCGCCTCGCCCTTGGGGCGCGCGCGGAATTTATCCGCGATGCGCCAGCGCGTGAGGTTCATGAGCCAGCGGCGGAACGAGCCGCGCTGCGGGTCCGCCTCGAACTCGTGAATCGTCTCGGCCACGCGCTTGAACACATCCTGCGTCACCTCCTCCGCCTCCGCATGCGTGAGGCCGGCGCGCTCGGCGAGCCCGTGCACGAGCAAGCGGTAGAGCCGGTAGAATTCCTCCCAGCTCGCGGCATCCTGCCAGTCCCGCAGGCGAAACAGCAGCGTCGGCCGCGTGCGCAGTTCGGAGATGGAATCGGAATTCATGCGGGGACTCAGGCTGACAAATGCATTTTAACCACCAATGGACACGAATCCACACGAATAACGGAGCGAAAGCCGAGGTTCCCGTTTCGTGAGTCGTAGAAGGACAGATGGGATGCGGTTTCTCATTCGTGCCTTTTCGTGTCCATTCGTGGTTCAATGGCACGGTTGCGGCGCAGCCCTAAAACGGGAATCGACGCCCAAATCTTTCAGGAAAATTGCCGGGCGCGAAATTTTTCCGCGCGATTTTTGAAAGAAACGCCCCAGAGTTTCCGTTTAAGGCCCGTTCACCACGCGTTTTTCCGCTGGCCGCAGCTCCTCCCCAATATGTCCTCCACACTCCTCGATCCCGCACGCTCCATCGTCCGTCCTGTTCGGTGCGCGTCGCGATGGCTCGCCGCCGCGGGCATGCTGCTTGGCGTCGTCCTCGCCCGCCATGCGCTCGCGCAGCTTCCGCCCGATAACATCTTCTCGGAAGACGTGGAGATGGATCGCTTCATTGCCCAAGTGAACAGGGAGATCATCCGTCGCGGGTTCGATCCCTACAATCGAGGAGCCATTCCGGACAGCGTGCTCAGGTCGGCCGAATCCGCTGCTGCGTTTGACCAAGTGGCACGCCGACGGATGATCCAAGACTCCATTGCCTATCGGATGCGCGCCATCGCCGCGACTCGCGACGCCTCCGCCCAGGACGTTTCGGCGTTCTACGCTTTGCCGACGAGCGGCCCATCTACCGGCCCTTCCCTCGCCGAGCCACCCCGCGCCCGCGCACCGAGCGGCAACTACACCGTCGTCGGCTATGGCCAGGCCGCGACCGGCTTCAATTTCCGTGCGCTTACCGCCACCGGCCGCATCGGCCCGGGCGGCACGACTTCGACCCCCGATCTCGCATCCCAAGTTGTCGCCGGTTTCCCCGCCAACGCGACCGATATGTTTCTGACCGGCATCGCGGCCGACGGCACAGGTGCCACCGGCTACTATCGCACGACGAATCCCTCCGCGACGGTCCCGTTCGTGATGAACGTCCCCAGCGGAACTCCCACCACCCTGCCGCTCGCCGCCGGCGATCTCGGCGCCACGCCCACCAAGATGACGCCCAACGGCGGCTTTATCGCGGGCACGACATTCCAAACCGGCACCGATCCCGGCGTCAGCAACAACAACAGCCGCATCGCCCGCTGGACGCGCACCGGCACCACCTACGCCATCACGACCGTCGGCGGATTTCCCGGAGCGTTTCGCACCGTCGCGACCGGCATCTCCGCGAACGGCGCGGCGATCGCCGGCTACTATTTCGACGCCAACTTTAACACGCATCCCATCCGCTGGACGCAGGTCGGGGGAATCCAGGATCTCGGCGCGCTCCCCGGCCAGACCAATGGCCAGGCCATCGGCACCAACAACGACGGCTCCGTCGTAGTCGGGATCAGCGGGCAGGCGTTCAGCTGGACTCCGGCGGACGGCATGAAGGCGCTGCGCTCGCTGGCGGGCTCGGGCGTCTCCACGGCCAACGCGATCACGCCCAACGGGTATTTCATGGCGGGCGCCAGCTACGACGGCGGCTTCACCAACGGCATCGCGCAACTGTGGACCAAGAGCGGCGAGACGATCAAAATCCGCGACCTGCTCTTCATTTCGGGAGTCGACGTGACCGGGTGGGTGTTTAATTCCATCGATCGGATCGTCGCGAGCAGCGACGGCACCTACACGTTCCTCGGCAACGGCACGTTCAACGGCGTCGGTTCCGGCTTCGTGTTTTTCTGGAGCCGGGCCGCCGGACCGCCACCGACCATTTCGGCCCAACCGCAGGCGCAGGCCGCCGCCGCGGGCGGCACTGCGGTCTTCAGTGTGAGTGCGACGGACGCGACCGGTTACCAGTGGCAGCGCAACGGCGTGAACATCGCGGGCGCGACGAGCGCCACGTTCACGCTGCCCAATATCCAGAGCGCCAACGCGGGGAACTACACTTGCATCATCACCAACACCGATGGCTTGAGCACGAGCGCACCCGCCGCGCTCACGGTCGCGCCCACCGTCTCGCGCCTCAGCAATCTCTCCGTGCGCAGCACAGCGGGGACGGGCGCGAACACGCTCATCGTCGGCTTCACCATCGCGGGCGGCGCGAAGCAGACTCTCCTCCGCGGCATTGGGCCCACGCTCGGGCAATTCGGCGTGGCCGGCACGCTCGCCGATCCGCAGCTCGCGCTCTTCAATTCCGCCAGCGTGCAAACCGCGCAGAACGACGACTGGGGCGGCGGTGCCGCGCTCAGCGCCGCATTCGGCGCGGTCGGGGCGTTTCCGCTCACGGCGACCACAAAAGATTCCGCTCTCCTCAGCAACCTCGCCGCCGGTGGCTACAGCGCGCAGGTCAGCGGCGTCGGCGGCACGACGGGCGTCGTGCTCGTCGAAGCCTACGACAGCGACGCCGGCTCGCCCGCCGCGCGCTACACCAATCTCTCCGCGCGCAACCAGGTCGGCACCGGCGCGAATATATTAATCGTCGGCTTCAACATCACAGGCAACGCACCAAAAAATCTGCTCATCCGCGGCGTCGGCCCCACGCTCGCGCAATTCGGAGTGCCGGGTGTCCTCGCCGACCCGCAGCTTGCGCTCTTCAATTCCGCCGCCACGCAAATAAACCAGAACGACGACTGGGGCGGCGGCGCGGTGCTCGCGGCGGCGTTCACCTCGGTCGGAGCGTTTGGACTGCCCGTCGCGTCGAAGGACGCCGCCCTCAGCGTCACGCTCCAGGCGGGCAGCTACACCGCCCAAGTCAGCGGCGTCGCCAACACCACGGGCGTCGCGCTCGTGGAGATTTATGAGCTGCCCTGAGTCCTTCCGTCCTAGTCATCAACCTGAATCCCTATCCCACCATGCCCAACGAAATCAAGGTCTCCATCGACTATGACTTGCCGACCCCGGCGCCGAATCCAGCCCCGCCTCCCTCTCCATCAACCGCGGAGGACAACGTGGCCGATCCCCCCACTTCCTCCCTGAGCGGATCCGGGGATGCCAGCGGTGCCTCAACGGACGCCACCGAGACCAATCAACAAGGCGGGACCAACGCCCGTCAGCGCAAGAATCCCGTGCCGCTAGGCTGCACATTCAAGCGCGCAAACATCACGGTTTCCCTGGACTGCGCTCCGCCGGGCAAGACGATTACGCTGCGGGCCAGCGGCAACGCCTCCGTCAGCGGAAGAATTGACGCCAACTGCATCTATACGACCGCAATAAACATCAAAACCACCGGCCGGGTAACCGAAACCGAAACCGTCACTCAAAAGAAATGCTGCGGCGACAAGGAGAACGCCAACAAGCGATAACAACGGCAGTGGGTGGGTTCGCCGAATGTGGGACGGCTTCACGCCCGCCGCGGCGGGGATAAACCCTGCTTCACAGCGGCAGAGTCAAACGAGCCCACAACCAGATCCCCCATTATCCATCACACACCATGAATACCATGACAACCCTCCCAACCATGCCACGCCTTGCGGCCATCGCCGTGGCTGTGTTCTTTTCATTTTCTACCGGCGGCCACGCGCTGGCGCAGAATCCCCCGGCCAAAGCGGCAGCCGATGACGGCTGCTCCTGGTTCGATTCGAAGACGGGAAAGCTGGTTCCCACCGTTCCGAAGGGTGGTGGAAAATTAGAGGATGACATTCCCGGCAATGAGTTCACGAAGCAGCACTGGGTGCCTGATGTTGAGGTTGACCTTCTGGACGGCAAACACGCCTTCAACCGCAAGACCGGCCAAAATTACTTCCTCGATAAGGATGGATGTTGGACTGATTCGAAGACGGGAAAGCTGGTTCCCACCGTTCCGAAGAGTGGTGGAAAATTAGAGGATGACATTCCCGGCAATGAGTTCACGAAGCAGCACTGGGTGCCTGATGTTGAGGTTGACCTTCTGGACGGCAAACACGCCTTCAACCGCAAGACCGGCCAAAATTACTTTCGCGGCCCCTGCCCGCCGCCGGACAAACCCCAAGCCACGGACGGCGGGAAAACCGGCTCCGTGCCGGCGCGTCTCGAATTGGGTCTGGGCTACTGCTACATGCACCCGGCCGATGAAGCGGTGAAGAGCCTCCACGGCTTCACCGTGTCCGGGCTTTATCCCGTGAATTCGTGGCTCGCGGCCGGCGGCGAGTTCAGCGGGCTCTACGGCACGGAGACCCAGCAATTTGCCGGTGGCGAACTGAAGACATCCCTGAGGCGCTACCTCTATCTTCTCGGCCCGCAGGTGACGTTGCTGCCGTCGGGGCCGGTCCGGATTTTCGGCCGCGTGCTGGCGGGCGGCGTGCATGACGGCAACCAAGTGAGCTTCCGCGGCGGCTCGACGCGCTTTTCCGCCAACGCCTTTGCCCTGGCCGTTGGCGCGAGCGCGGAGATTCAAATCGCGCCCCGGTTTTCCGCCGGCGCATCGCTCGACTACGCGCCGACGCACTTCACCTCGCCCACCGGAAACAACTGGCAGCAAAACTGGCGCGCGGGCGTGGCCGGGAAAGTGAGTTTTTGAGCAACCGCCGCCGCCCCGTCGCGGTGCGCTGACACGGCACGCCTTGCTGCAACCCGGCTCCTCCCTCGCCCAAATCAGCGGCGTCCCCACCACCACCACCGTCGCCCTCGTCGAAATCTACGAGCTGCCATAGTCGTCGCGGCTTGCGCCGCTTCGGCGCGCCGCCTGAATCGGGCGCGTGCCGAAGCTCCTTCACCTCATCGTCGCCTGCGCCGAGAACCGCGTGATCGGCAACGGCGGGAAGCTGCCGTGGCGCATCCCCGAGGACTTCGCGTTTTTCGAGCGCTCGACCGCCGGCCAGATCTGCGTGCTCGGCCGTGTATGCTATGAGACGTGGCCGCGCGCCGCGCTCGACGGCCGCCACCCGATCGTGATCTCGCGCAATCGCTCACTCGCGCGTCCGGGCGTCACCGTGACGGGCACGCTCATCGACGCCCTCGAGATCGCCGAGACATTGCCGGGCGACATCCACATTTGCGGCGGCCAGCGCATCTACGAGGAGACGCTCACGCTCGCGCGGCCGATGCGCCTGCACCTCACGCTCGTCCACGCCGATGTCGCGGGCGACACGTTCTTCCCCGAGTGGCGGCACCTCCCGTGGCGCCAACTTTCTCGGCGGGAGAGTGCCGACGGAAATTTCCGCTACACGTTTTTCGAAATGGAAACGTAGCGCGATGCTTCAGCCCGCGTCCGCGAGGAGGGGCGCTTTCCCAAGCGCCCGCCCCGGCACTCCGTCAATCACCAACCTGCGTTGCCCGTTTCATCGCCGCGTGCGCCGCCGCGACCTCGATGTATTTCTCGGCCCAACGCCGCAGGCCGCGCTGCTCCTCCTCCGTGAGCGACCGCACGACCTTCGCCGGCGCGCCGAGAATCATCGAGCCCGGCGGCGCGACAAAGCGCTGCGTCACGAGCGCATTCGCCCCCACGATGCAGCGGTCGCCGATCTTTGCGCCATCGAGCACGGTCGCACCCATGCCGATGAGGCACTCGTCGCCGATGTCGCACGCATGGATAATCGCGGCGTGGCCGATGGTGGAAAAATTTCCCACGCGCACACCGTGGTCGTCCGCGAGGTGAACGATCGTGCCGTCCTGCACGTTCGAGCCTTCGCCAATTACAATCGAGTTGATGTCACCGCGCAGCACACAGCCATACCACACGCTGCTGCGCGGCCCGAGCGTCACATCGCCGAGCAGGGTGGCGTTGGCGGCGACGAAAGCGGCGCGCGCCGTGTCGGGTGTGCGGTCGAGATGCTGGGCGAGCCGTTCTTGTATCGTCATGGGAGTTCTATTTTTCCTTCGCGTAAGGCACCCCGATCGCATGGGGCGCGACGGCGCGACCGACAAATCCCGCGAGCAACAGCACCGTCAGCACATACGGCAGCGCGAGGATGAACTGCACCGGAATCACGCCCACGACCGGCAGCGCGACGCCCTGCAACCGCACCGCCAGTGCATCGGTGAACGCGAACAGCAGGCACGCGCCAAGCGTCGGCCACGGCCGCCATTTGCCGAAAATGAGCGCCGCGAGCGCGAGGTAGCCCTTGCCCGCCGTCATGTCGCGCACGAACCCGGAGCTCGCCGCCGTCGAGAGATACGTGCCCGCGATGCCGCACAAAACCCCTGAGATGATCAGGGCGCGATAGCGCAGCGCATTGACCGAGATGCCCGCCGTCTCGACCGCGTGGGGATTTTCGCCGACGGCGCGCAACCGCAATCCAAACCGCGTGCGATACAGCACCCACGCGCTCAGCGGCACGAGCGCCGCCGCCAGATAGACGATCAGGTTGTGCCCGCTCAACAGCTCCGCGTAGAGCAGGCCGGGCAGCGGATGCTCGCGCGCTGGCTGCGCCCACGGCCACACGAGGCCGACAAAGCGCTGCCCCGGTCCGTCGAGCTGCGGCGTGTGGCCGCCGAGGTTGAACCACGCAAGCGCCAGCGTCGGGCCCAGGCCCACGACCATGATCGTGACGGCGGTTCCGGCGACGACCTGGTTGCCGCGATGCGTGATGCACGCAAACCCGATCACCAGCGCGAGCAACACCGCCGTCGCGATCCCCGCGCCGAGCCCGAGCCACGCCGACCCGGAAATCGCCGACACCGCCGCCGAGGCAAACGCCGCGCCGAGCATCTTTCCCTCAAGTCCCAAATCGATCACACCCGAGCGCTCGGAAAACATTCCGGCGAGCGCCGCCAGCAGCAGCGGCGTCGCGACGCGGATGGTCGCGGCCAACAACAGGACGATGAGCGTGTAGGTCTCCATGTTATTTCGCGGCACTCTCGCGCCGGAAAATCACAAACACTTTCGTCAGCGGCGCACGAAACACGTTCTCCATCGCTCCGCACAATAGAATCACGAGCCCCTGAATCACCACGACCATGTCGCGGTTGATCTTCGGCAAATCGAACGCGAGCTGCGATCCACCCTGGTAGAGCGCGCCAAACAGGATCGCAGCGACGACGATGCCCACCGGGTGGTTGCGGCCCATCAGCGACACCGCGATGCCCACGAAGCCCGCGCCGCCCGTGAAATCGATCAGGATGCGGTGCTGCGCGCCAAGCAGTTCGTTCAGCCCGAGGCAGCCGGCCAGAGCACCCGAGAGCAGCATCGCACCGACGATGATTTTCGACGGCACAATGCCCGCGTAAACCGCCGCCGTGGCGTTCTCGCCGGAGACGCGCAGCGCGAATCCCCAGCGCGTGTGCCAGATGAAAACCCACACCAGCGCCGCCGCAATCAGCGCGAGCCCGAAGGCGAGGTTGAACGGCGTCCCCGCAAACGTGACGCCGATCTTCGCGAGCAATTCGTGCACTGCCGGCATGAACGCGTTCGCGCCGAACTCCCGCGTCTCCGGCGACTGCTGGCCCGGTTTGATCAGCACGTTGACGAGCAGGTAGGTCATCAGCGCCGCCGCGATGAAGTTGAACATGATCGTCGTGATCACGATGTGGCTGCCGCGGCGCGCCTGCAGCCACGCCGGCAGAAACGCCCACGCCGCGCCAAACAGCGCGCCCGCCAGAATCGCGAGGGGCAGCACCACGAGCGCCGGCGCGTTCCCGAGCCACAGCGCCACGAGCCCCGTGCCGAGTCCGCCAACGTAGGCCTGACCTTCCGCGCCGATGTTGAAAAGTCCGGCATGAAACGCCACCGCGACCGCAAGGCCCGTGAACACAAAGTTCGTCGCGTAATAAAGCGTGTAGCCGATGCCCTCCTGCGAGCCGAGCGAGCCCGAGAGCATGAGCTTGAACGCCGTCCACGGACTCTCGCCGAGCAGCAGCACGATCAGCCCGGAAAGCAGCAGTGCGACCGTGAGGTTCACGAGTGGCAGCAGCACGAGTTCCGCCCAGCGCGGAAGTTTGGCGGCGGCGCTCATGCTTGAGGTAGGGCGGGTCTGTGACCCGCCCTCGATGCGCCTTTGATTTTCGAGGGCGGGTCACAGACTCGCCCTACTTTGCTCGGAGCACTCACGCGCGGCCCTCCCCTTTCACGCCCGCCATCATCAAACCGATCTTCTCCTCCGTGGCTTCGTTCGCGGAAACTTCCCCCACGATCTCGCCGCCGTTCATCACGAGAATGCGATCCGCCAATCCGAGAATCTCCTCGAGCTCGACCGACACAATCAGCAGCGCCTTGCCCGCGTCGCGCAGGGCGACGAGCCGCTTGTGAATGAACTCGATCGCCCCGATGTCCACGCCGCGCGTGGGCTGGCCGATGAGCAGCACGCGCGGGTCGCAGTCGATTTCGCGCGCGAGCACGAGCTTCTGCTGGTTGCCGCCGGAGAACGCCGTGATCCTCAGCGCCGGCAATGGAGGCCGCACGTCGTGCTCCGCCATTTTCTTTTCGCACTCGGCGCGGATGCTCGCGCCGTTGGACAGCACGCCACGATTGTAGATCGGCCGATCATGGTAGCCGAGGATCGCGTTATCCTCAGCCGAGAAACTCGCGACCACGCCCATCCGCAGCCGGTCCTCGGGCACATGCGCGAGCCCGAGCGTCCGCCGCGCGCGCGGGCCGAGCCGCTCCGCCACAAGATCGCGGCCACCCATCGTGATCGCGCCGCGAGTCGGCGCGCGAATGCCTGCGAGTGTTTCCAACAACTCCGACTGGCCGTTGCCTGACACACCCGCGATGCCGACGATTTCGCCCGCGCGCAGCTCGAAGCTGACACCCTTCACCCGCGCCACGCCCAACCGATCGCGCACTTCAAGATCCCGGACGGCGAGCAGCGTTTCGGTCGGACGCGCCGGGGCTTTCTCGACGCGCAACAACACTGCACGACCGACCATTTTCTCGGCGAGTTCGCGGGGCGACGTGCGAGCCGTCTCAAATTCCCCCACGACCGCGCCCTGCCGCATCACCGTCACGCGATCCGTGATGGCCATGATTTCGCGGAGCTTGTGCGTGACGAGAATCACGGATTTTCCCTCGTCGCGCAGCCGGCGCAGCATCGCGAAGAGCGCGTCGGCCTCCTGCGGCGTGAGCACCGCGGTCGGCTCATCGAGAATCAGAATCTCCGCGCGGCGGTAGAGCGCCTTCAGGATTTCCACGCGCTGCTGCAGGCCGACGGGCAGCTCGGAGACCACGGCGTCGAGCGGCACCTCAAGCGCGTAGTCCCGGGCGAGTTTTTCGAGTTCACCCCGCGCATGGGCGAAGCCGCCCGCGAGCAAGGCCCCGCTCTCGACGCCGAGCACGACATTTTCCAGCACCGTGAAATTCTCCACGAGCATGAAGTGCTGGTGCACCATGCCGATCCCGGCCGCGATCGCGTCGTGCGGCGCGTGAATCTCGGCGCGGCGACCCTGCACATGAATTTCGCCGGCATCCGGACGGTGAAACCCGTAGACGATGTTCATCAGCGTGGATTTGCCCGCGCCATTCTCGCCGATCAGGCCGTGGACGCTTCCACGCGCCACGCGCAACGCGATCGCCTTGTTCGCGCGAACCGCGTCGAAGCGCTTCTCGATGCCGCGCAGTTCGAGCGCAGGAACCGCCGGATCGATGCGGTCAGCCACGGTGCGGAGGTATTATTGCGGTGAAGGGAGGCACGGGAATCACGAGGACTCTCGCGACCTTTGTGCCGCTCGCCGCCGCCGCTTCAATCCTTCACTGCGCCTTGTATTCCGAAACCTTGATCTTCCCGGAGATGATATCGGCCTTCGCCTGCACGAGTCTCTGCTCCATCTCGGGCGTGATCAGCTTCCGGTTGTGTTCGTCGATGGAGTAACCCACGGCATTCTCCGCGAGCCCGAGCACCTGCTGTCCCGGTTTCCAGGTGCCGTCCTTCGCCGCCTGAAACGCGCTGTAGACCGCGACATCGACGCCCTTCACCGCCGAGGTCAGCACGCTGCCGGGGTGGAGATAGTTCTGGTTGCTGTCGCAGCCGATGCTGAGTTTGCCGGCGTCCTTCGCCGCCTGCATCACGCCGAGGCCGGTCGCCCCGGCCGCGTGGAAAATCACATCCGCGCCGCGCCCGAACTGGCTCTTCGCCAGTTCCGCGCCCTTCGTCGGATCGCCCCATGCGGCGGGCGTCGTGCCCGTCATGTTCTGGAAAACCTCGGCCTGCGGATTCACGTATTTCGCACCCTCGGTGTAACCGAGTGCGAACTTGCGGATGAGCGGAATATCCATGCCGCCGACAAAGCCGACCTTGCCGGTCTTCGACGCCATCGCCGCCGCCATGCCGCAGAGAAACGACGATTCCTGCTCCCGGAAATTCACCGACTGCACGTTCGGTAAATCGACGACCGCATCGATGATCGTGAATTTCAGCTTGGGATATTGCTTCGCGACTTTCTCCACCGCCGAAGCCTGCGTGAAACCGATCGCGACGATGATCGTCGCGCCACGCCGCGCCATCTGCACGAGCGCCTGCTCGCGCTGCGCGGCGTTGCTAATCTCGAATTCGCGATAGGCGATGCCGGTGTCTTTCTTGAACCGCTCCGCGCCCTCCGCCGCAGCCTGGTTGAACGAGCGGTCGAACTTGCCGCCGAAATCAAAGAGGATCGCCGGGGCGAAGTCGCTCGCCGCCCGGGCCGCGCCACCGCCAAGAACCAGCGCGATGAGGAAAATGGAAACGCGAGCGGGGAAGTTCATGAATCGAAAAATAAAATGGGTGTTGCGACCGCCGCGAAATTGAAAATTTCGCCAGCGTCATGCAACGCCCGAAAACTCGGGCCGCTCGCGACCGTGACAGGCTACTTTTTGATCCACGATCCGTCTTCCCGCTGAATCCAGACGCCGCGCGCGCTCGCCGCCGCGATCTGTTTCGCGAAGGCGCGGCCCACGGCGTCGGCCGTGCTGCCCGTGCGGGCGGCGGTATCGGCAAACACCACGCCGCGATCCTGATTTTCCGCGGCGACCGCGGCCGAACCGGCGGCGTCACCCGCTTTCCTCAGCTCAAGGAAACCGCGGTTGTTTTCGCCCACGACCTCGGCGATCTTCAACTGATCGATCGCGGCGACACGCTCGCGCATCCCGGCCTTGGCTCC
>JANXSC010000066.1 GCA_025352845.1 Opitutaceae bacterium | reverse complement strand
TCGCGCGTGAGCTTGAACGCCACGACGTGCAGCGCGGCGTTCCGGCTGCGCGCGCGCAGCGTGTCGAGCAGCTTCGGGTTGCACCGGAGCCGGAGTGTCGGCGCGGAGTCCGAGCCCAGCTTCCCCGCACCGGGCGGCTGCACGACGCCGTCAACCCAAACGGCCTCGACCGCAAAATCGCCGACGGCCGCCGCGTGGATCACCGCATCGAAGTCCTCGCCGCCGAGCAACCGCGTGAGCGCCTCGTCGAGTTCGCGAAATGTGCCGAAGGTCTCTTCGCGGCCCACGCCCTCCGCGCCGCAGGCCGACTGCGCGCGCAGGAGCGTCACCTCGTGGCCGCGCCGCGCAAAATATCCCGCGATGAGCGCCGCCGTCGCGCCGGTGCTCGTGTTGGCCAGCACGCGCACGCCGTCGATCGGCTCGGTGGTGCCGCCGCCGGTCACGAGCACGCGGAGCCGCCGCGCCGGCCGCGCCAGCGCCGCCTCAACCGCCGCGACGATCTCGCCGGGCTCCGCGAGTCGCCCCTCGCCCACTTCGCCGCACGCCGTGCGGCCGGTGCCGACCGCCACAAAACGCGCGCCCCAATTTTTCAACCGCGCCACCGCCGCCGTCGTGGCGGGATGTGACCACATCGCCGGATTCATCGCCGGGGCCAAGAGCAGCGGTTTCCTCCAATCATGTGCGAGCAGCAGCGCGCCGGCGAGGTCGCCGCCCAGGCCGGCGGCCGCCCGGTTCAGGGTATTCGCCGTGGCGGGACACACGACCGTGAGGTCCGCCCAGCGCGCGAGATCGATGTGGTCCAGCGCCGCGCCCGGCGCGAAAAGATCCGTGCCCACGCGCTCGCCCGTGAGGCCCTCGAGCGTCGCCGCGCCGACGAAGCGCAGCGCCGACTCCGTCGCGACGGCGCGCACCCGGTGGCCGCGTTGCACAAGCCGCGAGATCGCATCGCACGCCTTGTAGCAGGCGATCGAACCGGTGAGGACGAAGAGGATGTTAGAGCCGGACATGGTCGATTAACCGCACGCCTTCCACGCGCACCGCCCCGAGCCGCACGCCCTCGCGATCCTCGACGTAGTCCACGTCGAATCCCCTTTCGCGCAACGCCACCGCGGCCGCCCGCGGGTCGGGCGATGTGCGCAGCACCGTTGGAAACGCCGCCGCGCGCGCGCGCGCCGCCGGCGAGAGCCGGCGGTTGCGCGAGCTGAGCGCGAGGCCGTCGGCGTCGCGCACGGTCGCGCAGGGCACGATTTCCACCGGCAGCAGCAGCGCCTCGACCATGCCGCGCACGAGCTGAAGCTGCTGCCAGTCTTTCTCGCCGAAATAGGCGCGATGCGGTTGCACGACGTTGAATAGTTTCAACACCACCGTGAGCACGCCGTCGAAATGCCCCGGCCGGTGCGCGCCCTCGAGCTGCGCGCCGAGGGAGTTTTCCGTCACGCGGTAGCGGTAGCCGTCCGGGTAAAGCGCCGCAGGCGGCGGCGCGAGGACGGCATCCACATGGGGTTTCGCGAGCGCGATATCGGCCTCGAGCGTGCGCGGGTAGCGCGCGAGATCCGCGGGGTTGTCGAACTGCGTGGGGTTGACGAAAAGGCTGAGCACGACGCGGTCGTTTTCCGCGCGGGCGCGGGCGAGCAGCGCCTCGTGCCCGGCGTGCAGCGCCCCCATCGTGGGCACGAAGCCGACGGAACGGCCGAGCCACTCGGGGGAGCGGCGCAGGTCGCGCCATTCGGTGAGCTGGGTGCAGATCCTCATCAGGCAAGCACCTCCTCGCGGGCGGGAAACTGCGCGGCCCGCACGTCGCGCGCGAAACGGTTGAGCGCCTCGCGCACAAGCGCGTGCCCCTCCGCATAACGCCGCGCGAAGCGCGGCTGAAACCGGGCGTCGAGGCCCAGCAAGTCCGACAGCACGAGCACCTGGCCGGCGGTGCCCGCGCCGGCGCCGATGCCGATCGTGGGAATTGCGCGCTCTGCGGTAATCGTCGCCGCGAGGGCGGCCGGCACGCACTCGAGCACGAGCGCAAAGGCGCCCAGCTCCTCGAGCCGCCGCGCCTCGGCGCGCAGGCGTTCGGCATCGGCGGGCGCGCGGCCCTGCACGCGGTAGCCGCCGAAAACATTGACCGATTGCGGCGTGAGGCCGAGGTGCCCCATCACGGGGATGCCGCTCCCGATCAGGTGCGCGATCACGTCTTCGTGGCCGGTCACGCCCTCGATCTTCACGGCGTTCGCGCCGGCCTGCATCAGGGCTCCGGCCGCCGCGGTCGCGGCCGCCACGCCGCGGCGCACGCTCAGGAACGGCATGTCCGCCACCACAAGAAAATCGGGCGCGCCCCGGCGCACCGCCGCGACATGCAGGCCCATCAGGTCCGGCGTGGCATGCACGGTGGAGGGAAAGCCATGGACCACCATCGCAAGGCTGTCGCCGACGAGAATCGCATCCGCCTCCGAGTCGGCGACAAGGCGCGCCATGAGCGCATCGTAGGCGGCGACCATCACGATCGGGTGCAGCTCGCGCCGGGCGCGGGCGAAGTCGGTGATTGTTTTCACGGCACCTCCGCCGGGTCCAAAGAACAGGAAGCCTGCCGGGGGGCGGATGGGGACAAAAGTGCTTTTCGCATGGCGATGAAGCCTCGGGGTCCGAGGGAGACTGAGGGTGGTTTGCTGGCGTGTCCGGTCGCGATCATGTTCGCGCCAGACGCGGGGAGGTTCGTGCCAAGCGCGCGCCGTGCAAACCCAAACTGTGGCAGCGGCACGCCGCAGTTACGGCACGTCGTAGGCCTCGACGAGCACGGTGCCCGAGGTGGCGTTGACCCCCGTCACATGAATCGTATAGGGACCGGGGGCGAGATTTGTCAGAAGAAGCGCCGCATCGCGGGCCCCGCCGCCGGCGAGGCGAAACGCTCCGACCCGATCGAAGGCCGCGATGAGCCGCACGGGGTCATTGGTGTTCCAGTCGTCGTTGCTCGCGAGCACGGTGCTACCCTGAAAGACAGCGAGGGACGGACGGGACAGCGCATCGGACACCCCAAAGACCGCCAGGGAAGGCCCGATAGCGCGCACCAGCACGGTGCGTTTCGAGGTGCCCCCGATCACGAAGCCCACGATCAGGCCGTCGCCCGGGCCGTTGATTTTTACGCGAGTGGAAATGTTGATGAACGACTTGTCGATGCCGCCCGTCGGGCCGGAGACACCGGCGGGCACGACGCCGTTGGTCGAGGCCGTGAATTGAAAAACAAGCTTGGCCCCCTCGCCGACACGCTTGCCCGTGAACCGGCCCTGGATCGCGGGGCCACCCGTGTCGGTGATTTCCAGCAAACCATATTGTGCCGTGCCCAGCAGCGGGCCGGCGGCATACGGTCCACCCTTCGGTTCGCCGGGCCGCGTGAGCGGAGCCGCCTGAAACACCACGAGGGGAGCGCCGCCGCCGGGCGCGTAGTCGGAGTTCGAGCCGTCGTCGAAGGCCAGCGCGTGCATGTCACCCGAAAGGAGGATCATGTTGGAGATGCGGTTCTCCTTAAAAAACGTGGCGAGTTCGGTGCGCTCGGTGGTGTAGCCGGCCCACGAGTCGGCCCCGAGCTGCGCCGACCCGATCCACGGCGAGGTGCAGACCCAGATGATGAGCGGGAAACCGGCATCGCGCGCGCCAAGCAGCTCCTGCTTGAACCACGCTTTCTGCGCGGCCCCCATCCGGGATTTGTTGGCGGATTCGGCGTTGGTGGCGGGCGTCGCCGCACTGTGCAGGTCGGTCATGATCACGCGCACGCGCCCGACGGTGAACGCCTGCGCGATGGTGCCGCCGTTCACGTTAATCGGGTAGTGCGGCACAGTGTCGCGATAAACGCTGCGGGCCGTCGCGGTGCCGACCGCGGTGCCGTTGCTGTCGTTGCCGGCGAAGTCGTGGTCGTCCCACATGTAGGCGAGTGCGACGTTGCGATAGAGCGCGCCCTCGATGGGATGGTTGAGCACGCTGTCGTAATTACGGCGGTAGTCTTCGGCTACAGTCGAGTCGGTGTCGTAATACTGAAAGTCGCCCATATGCACGAAGAGCAGCGGCTGCTCGGCGAGGATCGCCTCGAAGGCGCGCTGATCGGCGTCACGCGGATCGCCGCACGAGGCGAAGGCGAGGCGGAACGACGACGCGCCCTGCGGAAACGTCCGAAATCTTCCCCGCGAGATCGTCTCCGTGCGCAGGACGCCGGCAACCTCGATGCCGTAATCGTATTCCGTGGCGGGCTGGAGCCCAGCGATGTCGAGCGTGACGACGTTGCCCGAGGATGCCGCGGTCGTCAGCGCCGTCGAAAACACCGCGGGCGAGAGCTGCACGTTGGTGCTCACGGCGAGGCGGACGCGCAGACCGGGGGCGTTCAGCCGCACCGAGACGGTGGCGCTGGTTGGCGTGACATTGCCCGACCATACACCACTGACAAACGGGGAGGCGGTTTGGCCGAAAAGTGCGGGCCAACCGGTGGACAGCGCGAAGACCCAGATGCAAAAGATGCGGGTTGCGTGGGGGAAATTCACCGGGCGAAACGTGTTCGTCGCCGACAGTGACGCAAGCTTCAAGACCATTTCCGGTCGCAGGGGTTGCACGCCCACCAGAGACAGCCAAACCCCCGCGCCAGTTTCGTTTCTTTTTAGCCCGACATTGCCTTGGAGGCGGACGGCTGTTCCGCTCAGCCCACGATGAGCCCCCCCTCCCGACTCACGCGGGCCGCCCTCCTGCTCGTGCTCGTGTTCTCCGGCGTGCTCCGCGCGGACCCCGTCATCTCCGAGTTCATGGCCGCCAACACGCGGACCATCGCCGACGACGACGGCAAATTTGCCGACTGGATCGAGATCTACAATCCGGACGCGGCCCCGGTGAATCTCGCCGGCTGGTTTCTCACCGACAACGCGACGGTGAAAAACAAATGGCAGTTCCCCGCCCTCACCCTTCCCGCCGGCGGCTACCTGATCGTCTGGGCTTCGAGCCAAAACCGCCGCGACCCCGCCAAGCCGCTGCACACGAATTTCCCCCTCGCCTCCTCGGGCGGCTACCTCGCGCTCGTGAAACCCGACACCACCACCGTCGCCACGGAATTCGCGCCCGCCTATCCCGCACAGTTTGAAGATTTCTCCTACGGCGTCACGCAGCCCACGCTCGCGGGCGAAGCCTCTGTCCGCGGATTTTTCCGCACGCCCACACCCGGTGCGCGCAACGGCGGCAGCAGCACGCTCTTCCTTACCGAACGCGTCGTGTTCTCCCGCGCGGCGGGGCCGTTCACCGGCACGGTCAGCCTCAGCCTGACCGGCACCGCCGCCGGCCAGCGCATCCGCTACACGATCACTTCACCCGGTCCCACCGCGGCGACCGCAGTCGCCATCGAGCCCGGTGCCACCGCCGCGGAATACACCGGCCCGATCGTGATCTCCGCCTCGGTGATCGTGCGCGCGACAATTTATGCGGCCGACAACATCGCGCACGGTTTTCCGTCGACCGCGCAGTATGTGCGGCTCGCCGGCACCGGCGCGGCGCGGCTCGACAATTTCACCACCCAGCTCCCGATCCTCGTCGTCGACACCCACGGCACGGGCGACCTCGTGAAAGACGGCATCGATCACCCCGCGTGGGTTTACACCTGGTCGAAGCCCGCCACCGGCAACACCGCGCTCGCCTCCGCACCGACGGCCCTGAGTTCCGGGACCACCAGCGTGCACGGCCAATCCTCCGCCGATTTCCCCAAGAAGAGCCTCAACCTGAAATTCGACGACACCCTTGGCCACGGCAAATCCCTCGCCATTTTTGGCCTCCCGTCCTTCGACAACTGGGAACTCATCGGCCCGTGGAAATACGACCGCACGTTTATCTACAACGCCTTTGTCTATGCGTTGAGCAATCGCCTCGGCCGCTGGGCCCCCCGCACGCAACTCGTCGAGGTCTTCGTCAACTCCAACGGTGGCGATCTCGACAACAGCGACTACGCGGGCGTCTACATCTTGACCGACACGCGCGAGGTCGACTCGAAGCGGATCGACATCACGGGCATCTCCCCGGGCGATCTCGGGCCAAACAAAATCACGGGCGGCTATGTCATCCACAGCGACCCGCCCGATGCGGCGGAATTCAATTTTCAAACGCGGCGCGGCTTTCCCGGCGACCCGCTCGCGATCGGCATCCACACGCCGAAGCTGTCGAGCATGCCGCTGGAGCAGCGCAACTACATCAAGGGTTTCATCCAGGGCCTCGATGATTCGCTCCTCGCCGATCTGGCGAGCGGCTGGCGCAACCGCACCCATCTCGACTCCATCGATCAGCCCTCGTGGATCGATCACCACATCCTGAATCTCCTCCCGATGAACATCGACGGGCTGTGGCGCAGCGCCTTCTTCACGAAGGACCGGCGCGGCCGCCTCGTCGCCGGCCCGGTCTGGGATTTTGATCGCTCGCTCGGCGGCGGCGATCCGCGCGCCGAGCATCCCGATGTGTGGAGCGGCCCGTTTGAAGTGGGGGCCACGGACTATTGGAATGACGGCTGGTGGGGCCTCCTCGCCCAAGATCCCGAATTCGTGCAGGCGTGGGTGGATCGGTGGCAGCAATTGCGGAAGAACGAACTCTCGACCCCAAGTCTCCTCGCGCTGATCGATTCGCTCGCGGCGCAAATCGGCCCGGCCGCCGCCGCGCGCGACGCCGCCAAGTGGGTGGACAATACCTCGCGTTTCCCCGGCGGCTGGCAGGGCGAGGTGGACAACATGAAGTCCTGGGTCACGCGCCGCGTAAACTGGATCGACTCGCAACTGATCGCGGTGCCTGCCGTCACCGCCGGCGCCGGCACGCTCACCGTCACACCCGCACCGGGCATGCAGCTCGTTTACACGACCGATGGCACCGACCCGCGCGCGTGGGGCGGCGCGGCGGCCCACGCGGTGCGCGTTTCCTCCACGCCGGTCACGGTGCCAAACACCGCCGATCTGCAGGCACGCAGCTATCGCGCGACACCCACCGCCGGCGTTCCTTCGTTCTCGTGGAGTTCCGCCGCGGGCGGCGCGCAGTCCTCCGTGCTCACCCCGCGCCCGCGCCTGCTCAATCTCTCGAGCCGCAGCTTTGTCGGCACCGGCGAAAATATTTTGATCACCGGCGTCGTGGTGAACGACACCGCCGGCAAGCAATACCTCGCCCGCGCCGTCGGCCCCGCGCTCACCGCCTTCGGCGTGCCCGGCGCGCTCGCGCAGCCCGTGCTCACGATCCTCGATTCGGCCGGCCGCCAGATCGCGCGCAACGCCGGCTGGGAAACCAGCCCGGATGCCAGCGACATCCCCGATCTCGCGAAGGCCGTGGGCGCCTTTCCGTTTACCAAGGGCAGCTTGGATTCCGCGCTGCTCGCGCGACTGCCGGCCGGACAATTTACGCTGCAGGTGGCCAGTGCCAACACCGGCACGGGCGTCGGCCTCGCCGAACTCTACGAGATCGACTCCGGTGTCGGCCGCACGCTCAACCTCTCCACCCGCGGCCTCGTGCGCGCGGGCGACGAGCTGCTCATCGGCGGTGTGGTTGTGCAAGGCCCCGGCCCAAAGCGACTGCTCATCCGCGCCATTGGCCCAACGCTCGGCGGTTTCGGCGTCGCGGGCACGCTGCCCGATCCCGTGCTCACGATCTTCAGCGGGACAAATATTATGGCGACCAACGACAACTGGGGCACGCGCACCGGGGTCGCGGCCGTGACCACAACGGCGGAGGTCACGGCCGCCTCGGCCGCTGTCGGAGCCTTTGCCCTGAACGCCGCGAGCCTCGATTCTGTGCTCCTCCTCACTCTGCCCCAAGGCGCCTACACCGCCCAGATCGCCGGCAAGGCCGGGGCAAGCGGCGTGATCCTGCTGGAGATTTACGAGGTGCCGTGACGAGCTTCGCTCGGTTGAAAGTTGAGGGTTGAGAGTTCAAAGCGTTCAGCGCCCTCGCAGAGGGCTCGCGCGGGCTCTCGGTTCGGTGCGCCATCGCACACTGCCCGGCTTTCACCCTTCACTCTTCAATATTCCTCAGCGCACCTTCACATCCACATGCTCGCCGGGCCGCAAATCGAGGCCGGCGGGCAGCGCGAATTCCACCCGCACCGCCGTCTCCGGTGCGGGCTGCGGCAGGAGATGCATGGCGGCGATCATGCTCGGCGAAAGGATTTCGTGCGCGACGCCCACGTGGGTGATTTTGGTCGCGGCGGTTTTCGCGGGCGTGCCGCGCGTGCGGATTTCCGCCTCCATCCCCGGCTTCGGCTCGAAGGGCAGCGGTTGCCGCAGATAGCCGGTGAGCCGCTCCGGTTTCGGCGCGGTCACGCGCAGCACGGCGTCGCCCGCCATCACCGTTTCTCCCGCGTGCCGGAGCAAAACCCCGACCACGCCATCGATCGGCGCGAGCATGGGCACGGGGGTCAGCTCGGCCTCGGCGAGTTTCAACTTGGCCTCCTGCACCTTGATCGCGGCGGCGAGTGCCGACTCGCCGGACAATCCGCCGGCCTGCGGATCGGAGGCCGCGAGCCGGGTGAGCGCCGGCTCAAGCCGGGCGATTAGCCGGCTCTTTTCTTCGAGCTGCGCGGCCAGGCTGTCCCGGGTGATTTTCAACTGCTCGAAACTTTCCTGAGTGATCAATCCTGCGCGGCTCAACGGCTCGGCCCGGCCCAAGTCGGCCTCCGTTTGCTGAAGCTTGCCCTGCAGCGCGACACGGTCCACGCGATGGCTCATCCAGTCGAGCTGCATGCGCTCCATATCCAGCGCCATTTTCTGCCGATCGGTGGCACCCGCCATGGAGTCGGTGAGCATGCCGACCTCCGCACGGATGACGGCAAAGGTCGCCTCCAGCAGTCGCGGGTTGGCCGCGGCGATGTAGCCCACCACTTCGCCTGTTTTCACCGGCTGGTGGATCGCGACCTTGAGGCTCGCAATCACGCCGGCTTGCGGCGCGCGCAAATCTGCGCCCAACGCCTCGGCCTCGGCGACGAGCGACGAAGGGGCGACCGCCGTGCCCCACAGCCAGATCACCAAAAGGCTCACCGCGACGAACATCGCGCGTGGAAGATAAAGCAGCCGGATTTCGCGCCAGCGTTGGGCTGGCGGCGTGGGGATGGGAGTCAGGATGCGGCTGTCCATGGGGGGTTAAATTTCCGATTCGTCCGCGGCCTGCACGCTCGACACGCGGTCGACACCCGGGACTTCGGCCAGCTCCGTGAGCAATTCCGCCGCGCGCGACGGATCGCGGAGCAGCACGCGGTAGGAGAGATTCGCCGCATCGGTGCCCTTGCCGAAGTGCTGGTTCGCGATATGCACGCGCAGGCTGTGGCGGTTGAGCAGATGGCTGACCGTTTCCAGCTCCGAGGCCGGCCGCGTCCAGCGGAGATTCAGGATGAGATCGAAACGATGCCGCGTGCCCGACGCCGTCATCCAGAGGAAGATGAACAAACCCGAGAGCGCGAGCCCGCCCACAATGGCCGAGGAAAATTTCTGCGTGCCGCACGCCGTGCCGAGGATGATCACGGCGAGCACGTAGCAGGTGTCGAGCGTGTCGCGGAGCACGTTGCGGAAACGCACCACCGCAAACACCGCGATGAGCCCGAAGGCCGTGATGAGGTTGTTCGACATCACCATCAGCACCAGCGCGACGAGCACCGGCAGCACGATCAGGGCGACGACGAATGAGCGCGAGTAGGACACGCCGGAGTGCGTGAACACATAGACCCACGCGATCATCTGGCCAAAGAGGTAGGCCAGCGCGATGGCGAGGATGAGCGCCTGGAAACTGGTGGGGGCGGAGGCGTGGTCGCCGAGGAAGAATGCATTCATTGACGATTGGGGCCGAGGGCGTCGCGGATGGCGGCAGAGGCATCAAGCCACGGGGCACTCGTGGCGGTGGAGACAACGGCGTTGCCCCACTCGAAACCGGTGAGGCGGCGCGCGACCTTTTGTTCGCCCAGCAACTCGACGCCCTGGACGTATTTCGCGGCCCCCGAGCTCTTCAATTGGAAGCCGCGCACCATCTCAATCATCCACGTCGGCATGCGCTCGGTGAATTTCAGCTCGAGAACAACGAAGCCCGTGAAGACCTCGACGCCATCATGCATCTCGACGCCGAGATCCCAGCTGAACTCCGGACCCATGCGAATCGCGCGATCGAGAGTCACGCGCACCGAGGCTTCGGGCTGGTTGAGGTAGGCCTCGCGCATGTAGGAGTTGTGCGCCCGCGGCGCCGCCTGCAGGCGCTCGACCAGTTGCCAGAAATCCAACAGGTCGGACCATTCCTGTGGTTTGAAGCTGTGCAAGAACCCGGGCCGCGGGCTCTCGCCGCAGAGCAACGCGCGCACCGCCTCGCGCTTCACCCGCGCCCGCTGCTTCACCACGCCTTCATTTATCCGCCGCTTGATCTCGAAACAGACCGGAGAAAACGGGTTGTCGTCATAGTAGCGGATACGGAGCTTGAAGCGATTTCGCTCTCCATTATTCGCCGCTTGATAAGTGATCAGCTCGTTGGAATCCAAGTAGAGCGTGTGGACTTCGTAGGAATTGTCGGGCTTCCCCGCCGCAAATTCGTCCGGCTCCAGATAACTGCTTAAATAGCTCCGCACCGCCAGCGCCTGCTCCTCCCGGAGCATGTATTTGATTTCGCGCCGCTGACGCTGGGCTCGGTCATCCGACATCGTCCCGCATGTTTCGCGGGCGGGCGTGGCCCACGCAACCGCAAAAATCATCCGGGGAAATGAATTCGACTTGCTGGGACCGACGCCGCCAACATCCGCCCATGCCTCGTCGCCTTCCCTGCCTCGCCGCATTGGTCGCCCTCATCCTCGCCGGCCTCGCAGGGCCCCGCGCCGCCGCGCAGACGACGGTCTCGATCGGTGGCTCGACCTTTGTCAACAAGGGCCTCGTCGGCGTCGGCCGAATCCCCGCCGCGCAGCGCGACCGGCTCGGCGAAACCTTCGGCTCGCTCTCCGGCCTTGCCGTCGATCTGAGCACGTGGCGCCGCAACGTCGACGGTTCCTACTCCGGCACGATCTACTCGCAGCCCGATCGCGGCATCATGCGCAGCGGCGGCCCGACCAACTACACGCCGCGCCGCCACCGTCTCAGCGTTTCCTTCACACCCGCTCCCAACGGCGCCACGAACCAGCTCCAGCTCGGGCTCACGCTTGCCGACACCACCCTCTACGCCGAAGCCAACGGCACGCTGCTCACCTCGCTCGATCCCTCGCCCACCGCGACGGCCACGCGCGCCGGTTTCCCCGTGCTACCGGTCGCGTTCAACAACCGGCTCTCCCTCGACGCCGAGGGCCTCGTGCTGTTGCCCGACGGTTCGTTCTTCGTCTCGGACGAATACGGCCCCTATCTCTACCGTTTCTCCGCCGCCGGTGTGCTCCTCAGCGCCATCCGTCCGCCCGAGGCATTCATTCCCAAACGCGGTGGACGTGACTCCTTCTCCTCTGACAACCCCGCTCCCGGTCAACCGTCGGCCAATCCGAGCGGACCCACCACCGGGCGCGAAAACAATCAGGGCTTCGAAGGCCTCTGCGCCTCGGGCGACGGTCGCACGCTCTACGCCATGTTGCAGTCCGCCACGCGGCAGGACGGCGGTGCCGGCGGTAACAGCCTCCGCCGCTACACCCGGCTCCTCGCCTACGACATCTCAAACCCCGCCGCCACCACGCTGCGCGGCGAATGGGTGTTGCCGCTGCCGCTCTTCACGCAGGCCGGCGTGCAGCAAGTCGCTTCGATCGGCGACATCGCATTTCTGAGCGGCAAACAATTTCTCGTGCTCGTGCGCGACAGCAACGGCCGCGGTTCCGCCACCGCCGCGTCGCTCCTGCGCGCCGTGATGGTTTACGACATTTCGGGCGCGACCAACATCGCGGGCACCGCGTTCGACACCGTCGCCACGCCCGTCGCGCCCAACGGCGTGCTCGCCGCCGCCGTCACGCCCGCCACCTCCACCGTCCTCTTCGATCTCAACGACACGGCGCAGCTCGTGAAATTCGGGCTGAACAACAGCTCCTCCGACAACAGCAACACGCTCGCCGAGAAATGGGAGAGCCTCGCCATCGCGCCCGCCAACGACCCGGTCGCGCCCGACGATTTTTTTGTCTTCGTCGGCAACGACAACGATTTCTCCACCAGCGACGGCTTTCAGGACGGCTCGTCGTTTAGCTCCTCGCCGAACATCGACTCGATGATCCTCGTCTATCGCGTGTCGCTCGCCACGCGCCTGATCAACATTTCCAGCCGCAGCCTGACCGGTCCTGGAGCCGACGCGCACATCGTCGGCTTCGTCGTGCAGGGCGCGCGCGCGGTCGTTCGTCGTCCGCGGCATCGGTCCCGGCCTCGCGGCGTTCGGCGTCCCCGGCACCCTCCCCGATCCCGTGCTCCAAATCTTCGACAAGGACGCGCGCCTCGTGATCGCCAATGACAATTGGAACGACGGCACGCTCGCCGCCGACCTTCGCACCACGACCGTGACCGTCGGCGGTTTCGCCCTGCCCGAAGGCAGCAAGGACGCCGCGCTCCTCGTCACCCTCGATCCCGGCGCCTACACGGTAAACATCGCCGACTCCGCCGGCCGCAGCGGCGTGAGCCTCGCCGAAGTTTACGAGGTGCCGTAGCCGCACGGCTACGGACTGATCTCGTAAACTTCGAGCAAGCCGACACCGGATCGCTCGGGTTGCGCGACGGCCGGGTCCGGACTGAGTAGCAGGAATGGCCGCACCGTCACCGTATAGTTCCCCGGCGGCAGATCGACGAGCATGCACGGCTCGCGGCGATTGGGCGGCGCGAAGCCCGTCGCGAAAATCTGTTTCTCGCCATAAAGTTTGATGCGCGGGTTGAAGTCATTCGCCGGGCTCGCCCCGCCGATCGCCTCCTCGCTCCAGTCGTCGTTATGCAGCAGCAGATCGCCGGCGGCATTCCGCAAATCCATCTCCGGATCGTAGAGGGTCGCGGGCAGATTGAAGGGCTCCCGCGCGAGTGTCGGCCCCAGCACCCGGATGAGAATGCGTTTCGTGCTGCCCGGCGCGCCCTGCACGACAAACCCGCCCGTCAGCTCGCGATTGTCGCGGCCGACGAAGGCCCGCGTCGAGAGGTTCACGATTTTCGTCGCGCCCGCGCCCGTCTCGTAGGCTTCCACCAAACCCGCTCCCGTCGTGCCGCGCACGCCCTCGACGATCGCGGAGTAGGCGCCGGGCGGCAGCGTGACGAGCACCGCCGCGTCCGCACTTCCGGCCGCGAAGGGAAAAGCCCCCGCTCGCGCCGCCGCCGCGCTGATCTCCAGCGCGCCGGCGCGGTCCGGCGCGGTGGGCGTGGACCAATTGTCGTTGTCGGCGAGCTGCGTGCTCCCGGAAAAAATCCGCATCATCGGATCGGCGAGCGCACCGCTAACGCCAAACCCCGCGAGGCCGGGGCCCGCCGCTCGGATCAATATTTCCTTCGGCCCCGGCCCGCGCACCACGAAGCCCCCGATCAACGCGCGGTCCTCCGTGCCGACAAAGGCGCGCGTCGCCACGTTGATGAGCGTGCCGGCGCCCGCCGGCGTCTGCGTTTGCAGCCGATACGCCGCCGTCGCAAACGCCGTGCGCTCGATCGTAGCGGCCGAGTCGGATTCGCCCCCGAAGCCGGCCGCAATGCCGAGCGGACGATTCGCCGGAGCCGGCGCGGTGAGTTTCGGAGTGGAGAAAAAATTCAGCTCAATCCCCGGCGGATAGGACATGATGTCGTGATATTGCTGACCATCCGCCCCCGTAAAACGGTAGCCGAAGCTGAAGCTGAACGCCCCGCCGCCCGTGAGCGCGTGCTCGCGATCATGGGCGCAGCCAAAAAGGTGGCCGAGTTCGTGCGGCACGAGGTTGGTGCCCGTCACATTCGGATACCACAAAATGGAGAATGCGAAGCGCGAGTTATCGAGATTCTGCTGCTCATCGAGGAGGAAACTGAGCCCCGTGCTGGCAAAATCGCTGCGGTTGAGCGCGAGGCACACGACATCGGCGCCCGCCGCATCGCGCAGTGCGTGGATCTCGTCCATCTGGCCGTCGTCCTCCTTGTAAAGCGCGGTCAGCGCGTCGTCCTGCACGAGCGCGGCGCCGCTGGCGTTCTCGTTGTAGTTCGTCTGCGCGATCTTCACGAGCTTTACACGGGCGGTGATAAGGCTCGCGGCAAACGCGTCGTTCGCCTTCGCAATCGCGAGATCGAAGGCGCTCTGCAACGCCGCCTCGCGCGACGCGCCCTTGAGCGTGGTCAGCACCGCCTGCGTGTAGAGCATCATCACGTGGATCTCGGCGCGCTGGGAATTTTCCGCCGCGGCCACCGGCGGTGGCGTGGGAGAGTTGAACGTGGTCGAGCCCGCGCCCGCCGCGCGCCGTGGCGGGCGGCGCTCACCGCCGCAGGGCAGCAGGAGTTCCGGCGCGATCCGGTAGAACTGCGAAACCTCCTCGGTCGCCACGCGCAGCGCGAAATTTCCGAGCACGGGATCGCTCATCTCCGCGTGGAGAAATCCCGCGTGCCACGCAAAGAGCGCGCGGCTGCCCGCGCGTCCGTCGAGTGTTCCCCGGCTCACAAAACGATCAGGCCCGAGCATCTCACTATCCTCGATCGCGACCGTCAGCACGCCGCCGTGCGGCAGCGGAATCGCGATCCGGCCCTCGCCCCGCGGCTGCCAGAAAGGCGATCGCTTGCCGGTCAGCTGCGCGCGGTTGAGCCGCACGTAGTGAATTTCGTGCGCGGGTGCCGGCAGCGCGGCATCGAGTTCGGTCGCGTCCGCGACCGAAACGTAGGAAAATAGCGCGGCGTGCGTCACCGGGTCCGACAGCGCTGGCGAATCCGCGACGACGACGGGTGCGTGAGGCACACTTGGTTTCAGCCGGGTCGCATTTGATTTCTCGCCCGAACGAATCTGGCCCGCAGTGCTCGGAGCCCGAGTCATCCTCAGCCACAAAAATCCCACCGCCGCCGCTGCACTCAAAAGCAGCAGCACACTGCGGCGAAAAGCAGCGGGAGATTTCAGCATACGGGGTAAAGGGCTAGAACAGACACTCGCGCAACAGTTCCCACGCCTCGCCGCAGACTCAACCCTTGGTTTCGGCCGCCAGCGGCTTTATCAACTCCTTCAACTGCGCCGCATGCTCCGCCGTGTCCACTTTCCCCGCCACCGCCAGCACGGTGCCATCGCGCGCGAGCACGAACGCCGCGCGCGCCGGCCCGATGAACGTGCGCCCATACATTGATTTTTCCACGAGCGACCCCGCCGCCCGCGCAAACCGATCCTCCGGATCGCTCGCCAAGATGTAGCCGATGCCCTTCGCCGCCGCGTAGCGCACGTGCGCCCGGCAGGTGTCGCGACTGAGCGCGATGAGATTGAAACCCGCGCGATCCAGCTCCGCGGCGACGGCGATCAGCGCGTCGTTTTGCCGGTCGCAGCTCGGGGTGTTGTTCTTCATGTAGACCGACACGATGGTGCGCCGCGTCAGCAATTCCGCAAACGCCACCGCCGCCGCCACGCCGTCCCGCACGACGCCAACATGGAAGCCGAGATCGAGTTTTTCGCCTGGGGTAATCACCTGCCGAACTGAGCGGGCCACGCCCGGCAGGTCAAACGCGGCCGGAATTTACATCGATTTGTGGCCGTTGAGGCTTTGACGCGACCCATAAAACCCTCCACCGTCCGCGCGCATGAAGTCGGTCAAGGTTCCCGCATTGGAGCTCTTCCTCCACGAAATGATCCCCCTCGCCAAGGCGATGGGCGTCGGCGTGGAGGTCAGCGACGCTCGCGCCCTGACCCTGACCGCCCCGAAGGAGCAGAATAAAAACTCCCTCAACACCGCCTTCGGCGGCAGCCTCGTCT
>JANXSC010000065.1 GCA_025352845.1 Opitutaceae bacterium | reverse complement strand
GTTTGCTCGAAAATCGCGCCCGCCTCCGTCGTCTCCAACGGAGCCTGCGGATAGGGGTTTTGGCGCGGAGCCTCGAAGGGATTTCCGCCGGGCTGGATGACGCCGCGCAGATTGCCCGCCCTTCCGGAGATGCCGAAAAGTTTTTCGAACAAGTCGTGGTAGGGCTCGAGCTCGGCGTAGCTGACGCCCCAATCCTGCAGCGGCATGTCGGCGGGGATCGCCGCGAGGCCGTAGCGTCGCTCAAACCGTGAACGCAATGCCATGTTGTAGTCGGCCCACCGCCAGCTCTGCCCGTTCCAATGGCTGCCGGCGCCACCGACGCCCGTGCCGGGTAGGAACGCCGTGAGCCGTCGCATTGGGCGCGCCGCCTCGTTGCGAGAGCGGCGAAAGGTGTAAGTCTCCTTCGCGGCGTCTTGCATCAATCCCGTGCGGATATCCCAGCGCATTTCGTCACGCTGCGTCGGCAGCCGGCCCTCGGCTCCTCCCCGGTGATCTCCCCCGCGCTCAAGCACGACCGTATCGATCTGCCGACGTGCGAGCTGGCGGGAGATTAGTCCGCCGGCGACTCCGGCCCCCACCACCACCACGGAACGATGTGGCAGTCGTTTCATGTCAGCCAAAATCCTCCATGGACAACGGGGTCGCCGCGCCCGGAAACGGTTTGCCGCGATATTTCGTGATGTTCAGGCCGTTGACCGCCGGCAGCCCGGGATAGCCGATCATCTTCCAGAAGACCTTGCCGCGATTGCCGCCGTAGACCGGGTCGGAAAAACACGCCTGGGTAAAGAGCGGATAAATCATCTCGTTGAACCAGACATCAAGTTTCGCCTCTCCGGAGTTTACTTTGCCATCGGCCATCCCCTGCAAAAACAGATCGCCCGCCGCCATGTCCAAGGCGGCAAAATTGCGGCCATGCAACTGCGCGCAGGCCAGGTCGGCGGCAGCCAGGCCGTGTTTGAAATACTGCGCCGGGGTCATCGGCAATTGATAGCCGTCTTCCGGCCGGCCGGGCCGCCACGGTCCTTGGTGATAAAGCTGCTCCCCCCGGCCGAAGGCACCGGCGAGCTGACGGTCGATGAAGATCGCAAGGCCGCACTCCACTCCGCCCGGCGTCAGCTCGTCAGGCGGGCACATAAGGCCGACCAAAGCCTCGACGAACTCGGCTTCGTGCGGGCTGAAGCACAGGTAGAAGTCGTCCGGCGCACCATCGCCGGACGGATTTGCCGATCGGCCGGGCGCCGCCGGAGCTTCGGCGCTGCTGGCGCCCAAACCGATCAACGCGGTCGCGCCGGCTGCCGCTTGGCGGATGAACGTCCGCCGGCCCTGAGCCCGTGGCGCGGTCGGCACTGAGTCAGGCGGCGTGTTCAAGGCAATGAGCGATGGGTTAAGCGGCCGGTCGGGTGCTTACGCTAAACCGCAGGTCTCACGCCGAAAAAGACTTGGCGCAGAAACCGGCGGGAACCAGATAATCCGACCGTGATCAGAAACGGTAAGCTGCCTGGAAGGTGACGCTACGCCCGATGTTTGTCTCAATAAGTGTCGCCGAGTTGATGGCAACCGGGGTGAGCCCGTCGAAAACGTTTTCAAGCTCGAGCTTGAAAGACCAGTTGCGGTTCAGGCTGTAGTTGGCGAAGAGCTTCACGATGGGATCCGATTTATTCGTGATAAAGGCGGGCTTGCCGACGTAGGTGAGCGCGCCGGTGGCCGTCACCCGTCCGGTGGTCCGATACCCGCCCACCCCGACGGCAAGTCCCTTGGCCGTCCCGTCGCGGAATGAATATTTTCCGACCAGACCAACGGTAGTTTTATAAGAGTCATCGACGGGGTTGTTATTCTGATCCTTCACGTTGCCGGAATAGAAGTTTGTGATGACCTCGAGATTCTTGGACAAGCTGAGGTTGATATCGCCGTCAAAGCCCTTTGCCCGCGTCTTGCCGATCAGGACGTTGAAGGTGCGACCATCGGGGAGAACGCCGCCAAACACGGCTAAGCCGGAAGTTTTAAGATCAAAGACGGAGAAGGTCGTGCTCAACTTGCCTTCGAGCAGGCTGAGCTTGATGCCCGCCTCCATGCCGTCACCGGACGCACCCGGGACCGAGCTGCCATCGGCCAAAATCGCCGTGGGGCTGGGCGGCAATTGGTTGTTGGCCGTCATCGCGTAGAAGACCAATTTCTTTTCCATAAACTGGGCGACGACGCCGAACCGGCGGAGGTTGGCGTTCACCCCGACCACCGTGGCGGCGGTGCTGGTGACATTCGGGATGTTGCTCGTCTCGTCCTTGAACTTGGAGAAGCCGCCGACGAGGAGGAGCCGGTCCTTGATGACCTCGACATTCTGCTGGAAGTAGAAGTTCGAGAATTCGCTGCGGACACGACTCCCGGGATTGGCGGGCGACGCGTAGGATCCGACTGGCAACACGGGCAGGGAATTAACGTCAGGATTGTCGATGGAGCGCACATTGAACCGGACGCCCGGACCGCCAAAATTATCGTTCGCCCACAGCTTTTGGGTCGCTTTTTGCGCCGTGATGTTGAGCCCGAAAGTGCTCTGGAATTTCATGCCGCCCAATTCGTAGCTCCCGTTGGTGTCCATCGACATGGATGCATTTTCCAGCAAAATGTCATTGCGCCGATTGAAGAGACTGATCCTGCGGGTGTCCCAGTTGACCCCGCCGGTGGGCAATACCACGCTGCCGACCCGGTGCAGCTCGTTCCAATCCACGCCGATCCTGCTCTCCCAGTTACGGGAATACTGATGCACCAAACTGCCGCGGACCCCGTTATGTTCGTGGGTCTCGGACGCACCCGGAGGAAGGAAGAGGCTGTTTTTACGACCTCCGCCGGTGAATATCTTCCCGTTGGGTTGCAGTATCGCGGTAGGATTCGAGGGCCGGGTTATCTTCTGATAATCGTAAGCCAACATGACGCTGGTTCGCTCGTAATCCCATTGAAAGGAGGGATGAAACATCGTCCGATCCTCTTTCGTGTTGGTGAAATAGGCATCACCTCGGCTGAACCCGCCGAGGAGGCGGTAGTTAAGCTGGCCGGCCCCGACTTTTCCGATCGGGCCGGTCGAGTCGCCGACTACCCGGTAGAGGCCGTAGTCCGTGATTCTCGTGGTGATCGAACTCATCGGTTTTGACTGTGGGCGCCGGGTGGTTTTATTGATCACACCTGTGAGCTGGGAATTGGGGTAGAGCAACGCGGCCGGCCCGCGGATAATCTCGATCGAGTCGATGAACACATTGTCCATGTAAACCGTGCGGGATATCTGGCCGTCCACTACCGGGTAGGTCGAAAACGCATTGCTCCCGCGCAATTGGAAAAGCTCGCCGCCAAATTTGGGCACACCGCCCACGTAAGTCAGCACTTTGGCCAGATCGTATTCGCCGATGTCATCGATCAGGTCGCGTGTGACCACGGTGATCGCCTGCGGAATGTCTGCCAGATTTTGGCGTGTCTTGAACGGAGTCGCGCTGCTGGCTCCGTAGCCTTGGTCTTGGCTCGATGTGACGCGGTAAACCGACAGTTGGGTCGGCTCGTCGGTTGCCTTCTGGGCGTTAGTGCTCGCCACCGAAGGTGCAGTTTGTGCTTGAGCGGAAAGCGCCACGGCGAGCGTGAGCGCGAACATGACTGTCTTGGACTTCAATTCACCTGCATCGGTTTTGATGGTGCGCATGATTTTTTGAGGTTTGGAGAAACTCTACTGTATTTGTATACAAAAGAATCCAGTTGAAAATTCAGGTCAACATTTTTCTAAAATTTCCGTCGTCCTAAAAAACTGCGGTTAGAAGAAAGTGCGATCCGGCTGGGCGCCGGAAAAGACCGGAGGGTGAGCGGCTGGGCGGCGGCGAGGAGCCCGATCAAGCCGGGGCGGGCAATATTCTCGGAGCCGGTCCGAAGGCGGCCGAAGTTTTGAGGTTCCGGGTAGGCCAGCGCGCTTGCGCGCGCTCCGGCAGACGCACGGGCGCGCGC
>JANXSC010000052.1 GCA_025352845.1 Opitutaceae bacterium | reverse complement strand
TTGAAGAAGGCATCGATGTCGCTCCACGGATCGACCGCGAGCTGTTTCATACCGAGGCTGATGCGCTGCTGGCCGGAATCCACGTCGAGCACGATGGCGTCCACTTCGTCGCCCTTCTTCAGGACTTCGGACGGGTGGTTGACCTTGCGCGTCCAGCTCATGTCGGAGACGTGCACCATGCCGTCGATGCCCTCTTCGAGTTCGATGAACGCGCCATAGGTCGTCATGTTGCGCACCTTACCGCGGACGCGGGCGCCCATCGGGTAGTTGTGGCGGACCATGTCCCACGGATTCGGCTCAAGTTGGCGGAGGCCGAGCGAGATCTTCTGCTCGTCCTTCTGGATGCCGAGAACGACCGCGTCCAATTCCTGACCGACCTTGAGGAGTTCGGAGGGCTTGGTGATGCGCTTGGTCCAGGACATCTCGGTGATGTGCACGAGGCCTTCGACGCCGGGCTCGAGCTCGATGAACGCGCCGTAGGGCACGAGATTGACGACTTTGCCGTGAATCTTCGCACCGACGGGGAACTTGCGGTCGATCTCGTCCCACGGATTTTTCGTGGTCTGCTTGAGGCCGAGGGAAACGCGCTCTTTGTCGCGGTTCACTTCGATGATCATGACCTGGATTTCTTCGCCCTGTTTCACCATTTCGCTCGGGTGCGAAATGCGGCCCCAGCTCATGTCGGTGATGTGGAGGAGGCCGTCCATGCCGTCGAGGTCGATGAACGCGCCGAAGTCCGTGATGTTTTTCACGATGCCCTTGCGCATCTGGCCGGGCTGGATCGAATCGAGGAGCGCGCGGCGCTTGTTGGTGCGCTGCTCTTCGATGAGCTCGCGGCGCGAGAGGACGACGTTCTGGCGGGCGACGTCGATCTTGAGGACCTTGAAGTCGTAGGTCTGGCCCACGTATTGGTCGAGGTTCTTGGGGGGCTGGATGTCGATGTGCGACGCCGGCATGAACGCATCGACGCCGATGCTGATGATGAGGCCGCCCTTCACCTTGGCCTTCACGCGGCCCGCGGCCACGGAGCCCTCGGGAAACTTGGTGAGGATGTTGTCCCAGTTTTTCTTTTGCTCGGCCTTGTCGAAGGAGAGCACGGGCGCGCCGAACTTGTCCTCGAGTTTTTCGACCATCACCTCGATGGTGGAGCCGATCTGGAGTTCACCGATGTCGATGAATTCGTTGGCCGGGATGACGCCTTCGGATTTGCCGCCGATATCGACGACAACTTCGTTCTGGCGAATTTCGGTGATAACACCGGGGACGATCGCGCCTTCCTTCAACTTGTCGAAGGACGACTGCGCGAGCAGGTCTTGCATTACTGAACTCATATGCGGAATACGCCGGCCATGCGCTTGCTCCAAGAACGAACATCCGACGGGTCGATCACGCCGTGAAGCGCGACCGGATTGGTTGATTGTTGAACTAACGTGACAGGCTGGCGGGAACTCGCGGCATTACGCCAACCTGACCGACTAACGGCCGCGAACGGTCAGACTCCCGGTTGGCGTGCCGTGCCGCAAGCCCGAAGTTGGCCTGCTCGGAGGGGCGCTTTCCAAGCGCCCGCTCGGGAGCTTCGCCGAACGCACTTACCGCGCATGTTCCGTCTGCGCGGGCACGCCCAACACCCGGCCCACCCGCTGGAAAAACACCTCATACTGCGGCGTATCCCGCAGCGGCGCCTCCGTCGCCTGCCCTGCGCGATTCGATGAATCGCTCTCGATGATCTCGCCGAGCCGCACGGCGACCTCGGTGCCTTGGCCGTCGAGGGTAGCCTTCAGTTTCACCTTCATGGAAATCTGCCGCGCGCTCCCGTGGGTCTCACCCGCGCGGACGCCGCTGACGGCCTCGAATTCCCCCTGCGCCGGCCCGCCGCGCACGAAACGGTAGCCCATGTCCGCCGCCGCCGCGCGCACCGCGTCGTAGGTCGCGCGCGGCGGCGCGGCATAGACGCGCATCTTCGCCTCGTCGCGCCCGACGATTCGCTCGCGGACCGCGTTCGTGGCGTCGGAAACCGATTCGCAACCCACGAGTGCGAGTGCCACCATGAACGTCAGGATGAAAAACAATTTCGCATTCACATTCATCGGAGGCGAGGACTGCCGACCGCGGCCAACCGCGGCAAGCGCCATCGCCTCCACCAAAGACTCCGACGCGGCGGAAACGTCACGCCTTCTGCGTAGGAGCGCATCTCAGTTTCTTGCAGACGCAGGGGCGCGCCTCGTGCTACGAAACCCACCGCGTGGACAAGAAACTGAGATGTGCCCCCTGCGTAGCGATCTCATTTCGGCGGCTTGTGTTTGCCCCGCGCGCCACTACGTTTCCACACCATGCTTTCCGACCGGCCCTACATGCGGGACGACTACCCGCGGGAGAAGACGCCGGCGCTGATCTGGCTGCTCTCGGCGATTATCGCGGGATACGCGCTGCAACTAATCCTCGGGGCGGAGTGGTTTCGGGGCGCGGACACGCGCCTCGCGGCCAGTTTCGGGCTCACGCCCGCCGCGCTCAAGCAGGGCCAGGTCTGGGCGCTGATCACCTACTCTTTCCTGCACGGCCCGGGTTTTGTCTTTCACGTCATCGCCAATTGCCTCGCGCTCTTTTTTCTCGGCCGCGAGCTCGCCCCGATTTTGGGGACCCGGCGCTTTCTCGGACTCTACGCCACCGCCATCGTGATCGGCGGACTGGCGTGGGCGGGAGTGCATTGGAGCCACGGCACTGATGTGCTGATCGGCACGACGGCCGGCGTGATGGCCCTGCTCGCGGTATTCGCGTGTTTCTTTCCCAACAAGCCGATCAATTTCCTGCTCTTTTTCGTGGCTCCGGTTTCGGTGAAGCCGAAACACGTGCTCTGGACCGTCGCGACGTTGGAGGGCCTCGGCCTCACGCTGTGCGAGATCCCCGCGGTCGCGCTACCATTCGATCTCACCCTCGCGTGTTCGGCGCATCTTGGCGGTCTCGCGGTCGGCGTGCTTTATTATCGCTTCGTGCATCATGCGCGCTGGTTCAACCCCGAGGATCGTGCGCCCGCCGAGCCCGTGCGCCAGCCAGTCCACGCCCATCAGTCCGCCCGGGCCGCCGCCGCGGAGGAAATTTCCGCCCCGCCGCCGGCGCCACAATTCCGCGAAGACCTCCGCGCCGAGGTCGATCGCATCCTCGACAAAATCAACAGCCAGGGCCTTCCCGCCCTCTCGCCAGACGAGAAACGCGTGCTCACCGAAGCCAAATCCTTCCTCCGCCGTCCTTAATTCGCATCCCACCGCATTCCGCCGAAACATTTCCCGCCCGCCATCCTCTCACCACGCCATGATTCGCGCCAACGGACTTCTCCGCTCCTCTCTCTTCCGTCTCGCCATTGCGCTTGCCCTCGCCACCGGCGCCGCCGCCGCCGACCGCAAGCTGTTCTCGACCTCCACCACGCTCGCCAGCGAGGCCAACGCCCTCACCAAGCTGCTCGACGAACTCCACTACAACCACGACGCCGTCCGCAGCGCCGACTACGCCAGCGTGATCCCCGACTACATGGAGTCGCTCGACGGCCAGCGCCTCTTTTTCCTCGGCTCGGATCGCACCAAGTTCGATGAAGAATACGCGAAGAACATCTACTACAACACCGCCTTCCTCGGTAACATCAACGCCGCCTACGAAATCTTCTACGTCTATCAAACGCGGGTCGAAGCCCGCATCGCGTGGATCATCGAGCAGTTGAAACAGGATTTCGATTTCACGACCACCGAAACCTACCGCCGCGACCGCAAGGACGCCGCATGGCCGGCCAACGTGGCCGCCGCCGACGAACTGTGGCTCCGCCGCCTGAAATTCGAACTCGTCGAGGAACTCCTCAACAAAAAAACCCTCGACGAAGCCCGAGACCTCGTGCGCAAACGCTACGAGCGGATGCTGAAAAATCTCGGCGAAATCGAGGGCACCGATCTCGCGGAACTCTACCTCACCACCATCGCCAAGCTCTACGATCCGCACTCGACCTATTTCTCCGCCTCCACCTTCGAGGACTTCGGCATTCAGATGAAACTGAAGCTCGTCGGCATCGGCGCGCTGCTCGGCCTTGATGACGACACCTGCGTCGTCAAGGAGATCATCCCCGGCGGACCCGCCGATCTCGGGCGTCAGCTCAAACCCAATGACAAGATCATCTCCGTCGGCGAAAAAGGCGCTGAGCCCGTCGAGATCTTCGGCATCAAGCTCCGCAAAATCGTCGATAAGATCCGCGGCAAGAAGGGCACTGACGTCATCCTGATCGTGCAGCCCGCCGATGCCGGCGACTCCTCCGTGCGCAAGGAAATCGTCATCACCCGCGACACCGTGAAACTCAACTCCGCCCGCGCCCGCGCCGCGGTTTTCGAAGTGCCGGCCGAAGACAATGAAGGCAAACCCCAGACGCTCGGAGTCATCACGCTGCCCGCCTTCTATAGCGAAGGCGACGACGGCGACACCGATTCCGAACGCAGCTCCGCCTCCAAGGATGTCGCCCGTCTGATCGAACAACTCAAACAGCGCGGCGTGCAGGGCGTCGTGCTCGATCTCCGCCGCAACGGGGGCGGCTACCTCGCCGAAGCCATCGAGCTGACCGGCCTCTTCATCCAAAAAGGCCCCGTCGTGCAGGTGAAAAATTTCAACGGCGATATCCAGGTCGACAGCGACAAGGATTCGCGCATCGCCTACGCCGGGCCGCTCGCCGTGCTCGTCGATCGCTTCAGCGCCTCGGCCTCGGAGATCGTGGCCGGCGCGCTCCAAGACTACGGCCGCGGCATCGTCATCGGCGACAGCTCCACGCACGGCAAGGGCAGCGTGCAACAGGTGGTGGAAATGAAACAGCTCTCCCAACAGCTCGCGCGCTCGCCGCAGAAGACCGGCGCGGCCAAGTTCACCATCCAAAAATACTATCTGCCCAGCGGGGCTTCGACCCAGCTCAAGGGCGTCGTGCCCGACATCACCCTTCCCTCCATCGAGGATTTCATCCCCATGATCGGCGAATCCGACCTCCCGCGCGCACTCGTGTGGGACCGCATCCCCTCCAGCAAATTCGCCGGCGCACCCCTCGATCCCAAGGTCGTGACGCCGCTGCGCCAGGCCAGCCTCGACCGGCAGGCCAAGCTCGAGGACTTCGTTTACCTGCGGAAAA
>JANXSC010000025.1 GCA_025352845.1 Opitutaceae bacterium | reverse complement strand
ATGCCGCGCAAAATAGCAGTTGACGGATGCGAGTGCGGGCCTAGTCCTTGCACCCTGTTTTGCGGGCGTAGCTCAGTTGGTAGAGCACCACCTTGCCAAGGTGGACGTCGAGAGTTCGAGTCTCTTCGCCCGCTCCATTTTTGTGAGGCCTCCGGCGTAATTGTCGGAGGTCTTGCTGTTTTGGGAGGGTGAAGTTGGCCGCTTCGTTCGGCTTGTGCCAACGGCCCGTTGCTTTTGGCCCACCGCGCAGCCGTTGGCGGCAAAGCCCAGAAGCAAGCGGGCGGTTGGTATTACGGGGTAAACGCCCGCAATGGCGTGAGAGTGACCGGACCGAGCAGGCCCGAGGGTGTGAACGCCCAGCCGCTGGCGTCGAAGGGGCGATAATTGATGTTCACGAAATTGATCTCGCGCATGATTTTCCAGTCCACCTTCCTCTGGTCGAGGTCGCGGATGCGGTTGGCGGCGAGGTTGGTGACGTCGAGTTCGAGGATGTTGCCCGTGGGCTTGAGGAGCGCGCCGTCGAAGCGGAGTTGGAAGGGGAGGCTCCACGCGAGGCCGAGGTCGGTGCCGTTGAGGCGGACGCGCGCGGTCTCGCGCACGTCGCCGAGGTCGAGCAGCCAGTCATCGGCTTTTGCGGCGGGCGCGTCGAATTCGAGGCGGTAGCGCGCGGTGCCGGCGAAGCGCTTGGCTTCGTCGCCGCCGAGATCGGTCCAGGATTTGAGGGCGGTGGTTTCGAGCGCGGGCGGGAGGTCGGGGCCGCCTTTGAAGAAGGTGAGGGACCATTTGCCGGAGAGCACGGCCGGCTTTCCGGCGAGTTGGCGGTAGGGCCAAGCCGGACCGTCGGGATGATCAGCCGGAGAAAACAACGTCACGATCAGCGATTCGCCCGGCGCGAGTTGGAGGTAGATGCTCGGCACGTCCACCTTGTCTTCGCGGAAGAGAGCCAAGCCGCTAAGCCCGGTTAGCGGATCGGAAATCCGAGCAAACGCCCCCTTGGTGCCCGCTAGATTGATCCAGCCGTCAAAGGGTTTAGAAGTAAGGTTTGCGACGAAGTAATTGTAACCCCGTGAACCCGGTTCGCCGGTGCGACGAATGAAGCTGAGTCCCGCATCGGCGAGCGCTTCGCGTCGGGCGAACGGAGCGACGGCAGCGAGAATATCGGCACTTACTACGGCTTTGGAACCGATTGCACCGAGGGTGGATTTGAATTCGGTGCGGCGTTCGGAGAGACGGCCGTAGCCGGGAACGTCATCAGGGATTTTTCCGAAGATGATTTTCGTGCCGTTAGCGGCGAGTTCAGCGAGTTTCTTGAGTGTCGCTTCCGGCATGCGGCGTGTCGCAGGCACGACGATAATTCGATAGGCAGGGAAAGTCATGCCGCCGCGTGGGACGATGCCATGCCACTCTTTGTGGGTTTGTTGGAGCTGGGCATCTGAGATGTAGTCGAACGTGTAGCCCTGATCCATGAGGGAGCGGGCGAGTTTTCCGACGGGTTGCTCGGTGAGCCACTTCACGTTGTGGACGGTGAGTTGGTTTTGGAGGCCGTCGGCGTTGTCCCAGATGTCGTCGGCGGGCCAGTAGAGGAGGATGTCGTTGTCGGGCTGGCCGCGTTGCAGCACGGACTGCACACGCGCAATGTAGCGGTTAAGTTGGCCGAGGTCTTCCCAGAGCGGGTTGTTGGGATTGAACTGCGTGGCGGCGTAGAAGAGCCAGCCGGGCCATGGGGCGTCTTGCGGCGAGAAGACGGTGCCGTGGTAGAAGACGTGATTGATGCCGTCGCAGAAAATGCGGTCGAGCTCGGGCTTCATGTGCGAGGGCGACTCTTTGAAATGATCGCGGAGCCACGTGAGGCTCTCGCTCGACGCGAGCGGGCGGCCGGCGACGTGCGCGGCGGACGAGGCCATGCGGATGACGAGCGACTCGGGGAGATCCTGGCTGTTGTTCGCGATGTCGGCGGGGTCGCGGCGGAGGCCGGGGATGGGGAAGGGCGTGGAGCCGAAGATTTCCGTCTCGGGGATGTCGGCGTTGGCGTAGAGATCGAGGAGGTTGCCGGGGGCGCCATGCGACTGGTTGCGGACGATGAAGCCGTGCGCGTGCGACCACTCGACCCACGTGCGGAGGTAGTCGAGGTGGAGTTTGGCGAGGGTGTTGCGGTAGTCGCTCTTGATGCGCGCGAGGGTGTCGCGGTCTAGGGCGGCGAGGGCGGGGTCACCGGGTTTGGCGAGGAGCGCGGCGGCGTAGGTCTGGATATCGTAGCCGTGCATCGCGCGGAAAACCTCGGGGAGCTGCGCGGTCCAGCTCGCGCCGTAATACTCGAACGAGTCGTGAAACTGGCCGCGGATGAGCCCGCGCGGGAAATTCGCGAACGCCTTGTCGAAGGGCACGAGATATTTTCGCAGCGCATCGGGAGAATAAGGATCGACGACGAGGCCCTCGTCGCCGGGCGCGGCGCGTTTCACCATTTGCTTGGTGGGCTCGCCGACGATGCGACCGCCGCGGAGGACGGCCTTGGTGTTGGCGTGGGCCTCGTCGATCCACGGGCCGCCGAAGGGCCAGCCGGTGCCGGTGGCCATATCGACGCCGAGGTCGAGCCGCTTCGCCTCGCGGCCGACGTGCTCAAGCATCTCCATCCATTTCGGCGAGAGGAAATCGATGTAGCGATCCTCGTAGCCTTTCGCGCCGTAGATGGGCGTGATCTCGACGCCGCCGATTCCCGCGGCGGCGAATTTTTCCAGCTGCGCGGTGAGGCTGGCCTTATCGACGCCGCTGCCGGGCCACCACCAGCGGGTCCACGGTTTGTTTTCGCGGTTGATGGCGGGCCAGGCGAGTGCGGTGGCGGAAGTGGGTTCGGCGGCGGGGAGTAGGAGGGATGGGACGAATGTGACGGAGAGGAGGGATGAGACGAGGAGGCGGCGGAGGGGGCGCATGGGCGGAAACTGGCAGCCAAGGCCGGCTGCACAACGAAACACTGTGCCGGACAGTTTGCCGGCGCGGCAATTCAGGCCGCGGGCGCTTGGGCCAAGGGCAGTGTCACGAGGAACTCTGTCCAGTCGCCCGAGTCGTGCGCAGGCGCGAGTGTGAGGTCGCCGCCGTGGGCGCGGAGAATTTCTCGCGAGAGGCTCAGGCCGAGGCCGAGGCTGACGCCGGCGTGGCGGGTGCGGGCGCGGTCGCCGCGGAAGAAGCGTTCGAAGATGCGCGGGCGATCCTCGGGCGCGATGCCGGGGCCGGTGTTGGAGACGGTCACGGTCGCGCGCGCGTGCGCTGCATCGATCGTCAGCGCGAAGCGGATGCGGCCGCCGTCGCGGTTGTATTTGATCGCGTTGCCGGCGAGGTTTTGCAGCGCCTGCTCGAGGAGCACGGCGTCGGCGAGCACGCGCACGCCGGGGGCGAACGCGGCCTCGATCGCGAGGCCGGGGGCGAGGGCGGTGGCATCCTCGATCACGTTCGCGATGAGCTGGCTGAGGTCGGTGGGTTCGCGGTGGAGTTCGAGGCGGCCGGAGTCGGCGAGGGAGAGGAACAGGAGTTTTTGCGTGATGGCCTTGAGGCGTTGCACTTCGTCGAGCAGGCTGGTGTAGGACTGCTGCTGCGACGAGCCGGTGGGCGCGGCGGCGAGGGCCTGCTCGAGTTCGGCCTGTAACAACGCGAGCGGTGTTTTCAACTCGTGCGACGCGTCGGCGCTGAAGCGCGTGGCCTGGTGAAAACTTTTTTCCAGGCGGTCGAGCATCGCGTTGAAGACGGCGGCGAGGCGCTGGAATTCGCGGTCGTTGCCGGAGAGGAAGAGGCGTTGATCGAGGCCGCGGGCGGTGACGCGTTCGGCGGCAGCGGTGAGCGCTTCCACCGGGCGGAGGGCGCGAGCGGCGAGCCACCACGCGCCGGCACCGACGACGACGAGCACGAGCGGGAGCACGAAGAGCAGGCGGCGCTGGAGGCGCGAGAGGTCGGCGTTGAGTTCGTCGAGATTGGCGGCGAGGATGAGGGTGGTGTAGGGGTTGCCGGTGACAGCGAGGCGCCACGTGCTACCGCGGGCGGTGGCGGTGACGAAGGCGGTGGTTTTGATCGGGAGCGCGCGATTGGTGGGCGAGAGTCCGCCGCGCCGCGGGGGCGGAGGAGGGGTGGTGAAGGCACCGCCGTTTTCGTAGGTCGTCGGCATCGGAAGAGCCTCGGGGTTGATCTCCCTGGGCCATGCGGGCGACCGGTATTCCTCGCGGTCATAGTTTTTCACCCAGAGCGCGTAGGCGCGGGGGCGGTCGGTGCCGGAGATAAACGCGAGGGCGGCGTCGAGACGTTCCCAATGGCTGCCATCGTTGACGCGATCGAGGTTGCCGCTGGTGAGATGGCGGAGTTCGCGGTCGAGGCGCTCGATGTTGAAGCGTGCGGTGAGTTGCCAAGCGAGCCAGCCCGAGGCGAGGAGGAGGGCGGCGGTGAGTGCGCCGACGTGTAGCGCGAGGCGGAGGCGAAACGAGTTCACGCGGGGGAAAGGGCCCGGACGCGGTAGCCGACGCCGCGGATCGTCTCGATCAAGGCGGGGCCGAGGTCGCCGAGTTTCTTACGGACGTGTTGCACGTAAACATCCACGAGGTTCGTGCCGGGGTCGAAGTGGTAGTTCCACACGTGCTCGCAAATCTGCGCGCGCGTGAAGGTCTGGCCGGGGGAGCGGAGGAGATACGTGAGGAGCGCGAACTCGCGCGCGGTGAGTTCGACGGGCGCGGCGCCGCAACGGATCTCGCGCGTGAGGAGATTCACGGAGAGGTCGCCGTGCTGGAGAATGCTCGCCTGATTGCCCGAGGCGCGGCGCAGGACGGCGTGCAGGCGCGCGATGAGTTCCTCGACGTAAAACGGTTTCGTGAGGTAGTCGTCGGCACCGAGGTTGAGGCCGTCGAGGCGTTCGTCGAGCACGCTGCGCGCTGTGACGAGCACGACGGGCACGCTTATGTTTTTGGCGCGGAGTTGGCGGAGGATGCTCAGGCCGTCGCGGCCGGGGAGCATGATGTCGAGCACGACGGCGTCGTAGCTGCGAGTGGTCGCGAGCGTGAAGCCGTCGCTGCCATTGTCCGCGTGATCGACGATGAAACCGCGGGCGGAGAGTCCCTTCGTCACGAGGCTGGCAAGCTTGGGGTCGTCTTCCACGAAAAGGATTTTCACGGCCCACCATGGCCCGGCGGACGGGCGGCGGGGTCAAGCGGGGAAAAATGAAATTCTCTTAATGATAAAGCGGCTGGGCGGTTAATGTGCGGGTGATTCACTGCGGGTATGTCGCGCCACTCCGCTCTGATGCGTCTGCCCACTTTGGCGATGATGGTGTTGAGCGTCACGACGGTGCGGGCGCATGTCACGGGCGATGCGGCGCACGATGAACTCGCGCGAATGATCGCGCAGGAACTGGCGGCCGAGGGCGCGGCGACGGTGACACGGGTCGCGGCGGTGCGAACGGGGCCATGGCGCATCGCGCAGGTGCGGACGGAGAAACGCGTGGCGGGCGGGGGTGATTTTCGTGCGGGGGCGAATGCGCCGGGGGCGGCGGGGATTTTCGAGGCATTTGCGCCGACGGTGAACGTGCGCTGGGACGAGAAGTTTTTGTATATCGAATCGAACGGCCTGTCCGCGCACGGCATGATGGTGGGCATCACGGCGTGGCAGCAGCAGGTGCCGTTGCCACAGCCCTACGTCGGGAAAAACGCCTGGCGGATTCCGCTGCACCCGGTGGCATCGGCCAATCCCGTGTCGATCAAGGGCCGCTTTCTCCGCGGGGCGATCGCGCTCGCCGCGAACGGAGTCCCGATTTTCAATCCGCAGAACAACCGCGGCGAAATCTCGCAGGAGATCGGCGAACTCGACGAGTGGGGCGGGCACTGTGGACGCGGGGACGATTATCATTATCACGCGGCGCCGCTGCACTTGCAGAGCGTCGTCGGCGCCGGGAGGCCCATCGCCTACGCGCTCGACGGCTACGCGATCCACGGGCTCGCCGAACCCGATGGAGCGAAGCCGGAGAAACTCGATGCGTTCAACGGCCACGAGACGGCGGGCCTCGGCTATCACTACCACGGCTCAATGAAATATCCTTACGTAAACGGTGGCTTCCACGGCGAAGTGGTGGAGCGCGAGGGGCAGGTCGATCCGCAGCCGCGCGCGCAATCGGTGCGACCGGCGCAGCCGCCGTTGCGTGGCGCGAAAATCACCGGGTTTGAGGGCACGCCGGGGAAAACGCCGGTGACACTCCGCTACACGGTGAACGGAAAACCCGCGGCGGTGAGCTATACGGCGGCGGACGAGGGCGCGTGGAAATTTCGATTTGTCGGAGCCGACGGGACCGCGCGTGATGCAACCTATCGCTTCGGCGTGGACGCTGGCCCAGGGAGCGGAGGCGGTGGCCGAGAGGGAAAGAAAGGCGGCGGTTCTCCCGACCGGAGGCTCACGATCCCACCCACGCAGCGGGAGGAGCCCAGGCCGGGCGGCGGCGGCGGAGATGGCGCGATGTCGACCCAGACGTATGTGCCGAAACGCACGGGCGCGTTTGCGTTGCGTAGTCCCGCCGTGGCGAACGGCGGCGCACTGCCGGTGGAGTTCACCGGTGACGGCGCCAGCATCACGCCGCCACTCGAGTGGAGCGGCGCGCCCGCGGGCACGAAGCGTTACGCGGTCATCATGCACCATCTCGATCCCGAGGGGAAAACGAAGTGGTATTGGACACTCTACAATATTCCGGCCGACGTGGGCAGCCTGCCGAAAGACGTGCAGGGCGTGGGCTCGCTCGGAAACAACAGCGTCAACCGCCGCGTGGGCTACGCGCCGCCGCACTCGAAGGGCCCGGGCGCGAAGACCTATGTGCTCACGGCATACGCGTTGTCGGCACCGGTGCCGATGGCGATTTCGCCGTCCGAGGTGACGCGCGACACCCTGCTCGCCGCGATGAAAGATCTCATCCTCGACAGTGCGGAGTTGAAGGTCGTTTACACGCGGTCGGGCGCGGTGGGCTCACATTAATGTCTTTTAATCCCCGCGCTCATCATTCGTTAACGATTCGGTGGCATAGTCGCCCATGCGCCTTAAACTCGGTGGTCTGATCCTCTGCGCCGTCGCCCTCGGCGAGCGGGGCCGGGCGGCGGATTTCGCGGGGACGATTATCCTCGGACGCCCCACGGATTCCTCGATCACGGCCAACGTGCTCTCGCCGACCGCGGCCAGTGTTTACCTCGAATATGGCCCGCAGCCCGGCGCTTACGCGGTGCAGACCGCGGCGACTGCGCTCGCCGCCAATCAGCCGCTCGAAGTGAATCTCGCGCCCGGCGCGCTGCTGCCCAACACGCGCTATTATTATCGGCTGCGCCACCGCGGACCCGCGGCCGTGAACTACGACGCGAGCGCGGAATATTCGTTCATGACGCAGCGCGCGCCGGGCAGCACATTCACGTTTTGCATCCAGGGCGACTCGCACCCGGAGCGGGGTCGGACCGCGTTCGATGCCGGCCTCTACACCCGCCACCTGCAACAAATCGCGGCCGACCGCCCTGACTTTTTCATCGCGCTCGGCGACGACTTCAGCGTCGACACGCTGCCCTCGTATAGCGCGACGACGGTCGAGGCGCGCTACACGCTGCAGCGGCCGTATTTCGATTTGGTGGCGCGCAACACGCCGTTGTTTTTGACCAACGGCAACCACGAGCAGGCCGCGCGCTACCTGCTCAACGGCACGGCGAACAACGTCGCGGTCTGGGCGCAGAACGCGCGCCACAAACATTTCCCG
>JANXSC010000018.1 GCA_025352845.1 Opitutaceae bacterium | reverse complement strand
TCCAGCGCCTACTGCTCGCCCCAGACGGCGGGAGCTTTGTAACCCGCGGGCGCGGGGGCCTGCTTCGACGGCACCGCGGCCTTCGCGTAGGCGTCGAGCCGCGCACGCAGCTCCTTTGTTTTTTCCGGCTGTTGCGCGGCGAGATTCGTTTTCTCGTAGGGATCGGAGCGAATGTTGAACAGTTCGACCAACGAACCGGTCGCCGCCGCTTTCGCCGCTCTCTTCGCGGCCTTTTTTCCCGCCGCGACCGCGGAACCATCACCCTCGCCATCACCGTCGGCGGCGTTTCCGTTCACGATCAGTTTCCAATCACCCATGCGCACCGCACCGCCGGTCGCGGTGATGTTGTGCAAGATATCCTCGTGCGGCGTCGCCGCGCCCTGCGTGATCGCGGGCCAGGCATCGCGACCGTCGAGGGGATTTTTCTGCGCGAGGGAAACGCCCGCGAGTTTCAGCAGCGTCGGATACCAGTCGACCATGTGCAGCGCCGCGTCGACCACCGAGCCCGCCTTGATCTTTCCGTCCCACACGGCGACCGCGGGCACGCGCACGCCGCCCTCGTAGAGCGTGGCTTTGCCGGCGCGCAGCGGACCGTTGCTCGTCACTACGCCGGGGCTCGGCCCGCCGTTGTCGGAGCAGAAAAAAATGAGCGTGTTTTTCCGCAGGCCTTTCGTGTCGAGCGCGCCGACGATTTGGCCGATGGCCTCGTCCATCGCGGCGAGCATGCCGGCGTAGGTGCGGCGGTTGCCCTTCAGATTCGCGTAGGGTTCCATGTAGCGCTCGGGCACCTGATGCGGCGAGTGGACGGCGTTGAACGGCACGTAGAGAAACAGCGGCCGGCTCGCATCGTGTTCCGCGATCAGACGCGAGGCTTCGCGCGCGAGGAGATGCGTCGAGTAGCCCTCGTCACGATTCACCTTGTCGTCGCGATGCCAGTCGAAGCCACCGTCGCGCTCGTGCGTGTTGTAGTCGAGCGCGCCATTGTAGTGACCGTATTGGTGATCGAAGCCACGGTGCGTTGGGAGATACGCGGGCTCGAAATGCCCGAGGTGCCACTTACCCGTGATCGCGGTAGCGTAGCCCGCTTCCTTCAGCGCCTGCGGGAGCGTGCGCTCGTCGAGCGGCAAACCGTAGCGCGCCCATGGCCGCACGACACCGATGTGCAGCCCGTGCCGAATCGGATAACGTCCAGTCATGAACGCCGCGCGCGTCGGCGAGCACACCGGCTGCACATAAAACTGCTCCAGTCGCGCGCCCGCCGCCGCAAGCTTGTCGATGTGCGGCGTCTTGATTTCGCTGCCGTGAAAACCGACGTCGCCCCACCCGAGATCGTCGGCGAGGATGAAGAGGATATTGGGTTTCGGAGCCGCGGGTTCAGCAGCGCTGGCGGCAAAAGCGAACAGAAGGAAGCAGAGCAGGCGCAGTGGGGTCATGCGCGTGGGTTAGCAGACGCAACGCGCGTGGCAAGCGCGCGAGCTCATGGAGATTCCCCGAGTAGGCCAGCGCGCTTGCGCGCGCCCGAACCGCGCCCGCAAGCGGGCTGCCCTACAGTGAAAACGCGGCGCGACCTCAAAAAGCCCCACTCACAACCGCGGCGCCGTCGGCTTGCTCGGCGCAGCCCAGGCATTCACGCCCGTGAGGTTGAGCTTTCGGCGATAGACCTTGTCGTTGCAGGAGGCATAGAGCGTGTCGAATTTCTCGCCGCCGAAGACGAGGTTCGTGATCCGGCCGTTGGGCGTCGGCATGATGAAGTTCACGCGCCCGGCTTGATCGCAAATCTGGATGCCGAGGCGCGTGGCCACGTAGAGATTGCCGGTGCTATCCACTTTCATGCCGTCGGCGTAGCTCTGGTCGTCGGTGTCGGGCTCGTGCAAATGATAGTAACGCTGCTTGTGCGCGAGCGTGCCGTCGGGCTGCACGACGAAACTGTAAACCCAGTGCGAGCGATAGTCGGCCACGTAGAGCAGCGACTGGTCGGGCGAGAGAGCGATGCCGTTGGCAAACTTGAGGCCGCTATCGACGACCTGCTTCGCGCCGTCGGGCTTAATGAGCCACACCTTGCTCGGTTCGTTGCTCGCGCCGGCGGGCGGCGCGGTCACGTAGATATTTCCGTTGTGCGCGACGACGAGATCGTTGCCGGCGATCTCGCTGGCGATGACGGTGGGCTGGCGGTCGGCGCCGTAGGCGAGGATTTGCTGTGCGCCCGCGGCGACAGAGTAGAGCCGGCCGTCGGGCCCGAACGCCTGACCGTTGGCGCGCTGCGTGTCTTCGATAAAGACGACGGGCTTTCCATCCGAGCCGATTTTGTAGGCCTTGCTGTTGGGAATGTCGGTGAAGAACACCTCACCCTTGGCGTTGACGGCGGTGCCCTCGGAGAGGCGGTAGCCTTCGCCGACGAGCTGCCAGTCTTCGCCGGGAATCAGGATTGGCCCTACGCGCTCGAGCGGCGCGCGGCCCGCCTTCACCGGCTTCGGCCAGTCCTGCCAGAGCCAGCGCATCGCGTCGGGAAACAACATCGTGCCCTGCTTGCCCGTGTGCCCGCCATCGCCCCACGCGTGTTTCACCTCGTAGCCCGAGTAAATCAACGCGCGCTCCATCGTCTGGTTGGCCATCCACCAGTCGCCCGCGTAAATGTTTTGATCGCGTTCGCCGTCCTGGAGAAACACGCGCAGCGCCTTCGGCTCGGTCTTGCGGATGAGCGTCGGATAACGGTCGCCGCCGCGCAGGCCGACGTAGGTGCCGATGCAACTGAACACCCGCGAAAACGCCTCCGGCCGCTCCCACGCCGCCGTAAACGCCGCGATCGCGCCGCTGCTCGATCCGCCGATGGCGCGGTCGTTGCCGGATTTCGAGAGCTTGATCGCGCGGCCGTCGGCCGTGGTCTTCGCTTCGACGGCGGGCAGCACTTCGTCGAGGATGAAGCGCGCATAGGCGTCGCCGAGCCCGTCGAACTCGAAGCTGCGGTTGAAACGATCGAGCGCGGTCGCGGGATTCGCCGTCTTCACCACGCCCGGCCGCACGAAGACGCCGATGATGATCGGCAGCTCGCCCCGCGCGATCAGGTTGTCGAAAACCGTGGGCGCGCTCCACTGCACGCCGTCTTGATTCACGTAAACGCACGCGGGCGTCGTGGCGTCGTATTGTTTCGGCACGTAGATCGTGACCTCGCGGGTCGTGCCGGGAAAAATCTTCGAGCCGGAAAACTCAAACTTGAACAATTCACCCTGTGGCACCCCGGCTTGCACTTTTGAATCAGGACCGGGCGCATAGTCGTCAGCGGCGCGCAGCGCAGCAGGGAGGATGAAAACGAACAAACACAGGGCGAGGCGGGGAATGGAACTCATGGGAAAAATGATCGTTCGATCCCGATGTAGGCGGGGTGCCCCCACCCCGCAACGGGTAATGTGTAATGCGGGGTGAGGGCATCCCGCCTACATCGAGACGTTACCGGACGCCAAACACCGTTTCGTCCACGAGCAGCTTGTCGGGATATTGCATGCGGCCGTGCATCAGGACGTCGCCGTCGAAGGTTTCGTGGCGGACGTCGGCGAGGCGCACGGCTTGCTCGATTTTCTCGGGGCGCATGCCGCTGAAGATCGACTTGGCCTTCTCGTCGGCGAGCAGCACGGGAGCGTGGTAGGCGAAGAGGTAGTCGAGCTGGCGCGTGCGGATCATCTCGCTGATGAGCTGCGCGCCGCCCTCGACGAGCACGCCGGGGATGCGTTCCTCGGTGCATTTTTTCCGGAAGTCGGTGAACGAGACGCGCTGCGTCGGCGAATCGAAGGTCCACACCTTGATGCCCATGTCGCGCAGCTTGCGCACGTAGCCGAGCCCGCCGTGCGGCGTGGTCACGACGATCGTGCGCTCGCGGAATTCGTCGGTGAAGACGTTGGGGAAATTTTTATCCACGACCGTGCGCAGCAGGCCGTCGAAAACAAAACGCAGCGGGCACCACTCCTTCTCGCCCTCGCGGCGTGCAGTGAGGCGGGGATTGTCTTTTAGCACCGTCATGGCGCCGACGGCGATGCCGGGAAACAACCGGCGCCAGCGATGCACGTCTTCGCGGGAGCGCGCGTTCGTGATCCATTTTGACTCGCCGTTGCGGCAGGCGATCTTGCCGTCGAGCGTGGACGCGACCTTGGCCGCGATGATCGGGCCGCCCTTCGTGATCCAGTGATTGAAGATGAGATTGAGATCGGTGCACTCGCGCTTGAGCACGCCCTGGGTCACCTCGATGCCCGCGGCGCGGAGGGCCGCGTAGCCGCCGCCGAGGTGGGCGGGATTCGGATCGGTGGCGCCGACGACCACGCGCTTGATGCCGGAGGCGATGATGGCATCGGTGCAGGCGCCCGTGCGACCGTGCGTCGAGCAGGGCTCGAGCGTGGTGTAGAGCGTGGCACCGGGCCGGGGCGTTTTTCCGCGCGCGAGCAGCGCGAGGCGTTCGGCGTGCGGCCCGCCATCGGGCGCGGTCGCGCCCTCGGCCACGATGTGCCCATCCTCGACGATGATCGCACCGACCATCGGGTTCGGATGCGTGGTGCCCCAAACACTGCGCGCGACCTCGAGCGCGCGACGCATGAAGACTTCGTGGGGCTCAACCGCGAACATAGGGATTGGTGGCACGTTCATGGGCAACCGTCGTCTTAGGGCCGTGGCCGGAAAATACCACCGTGTTTTCCGGCATACTATAAATCTGACCGCGAATCGACCGCTCCAGCAGCGCGAAATCTCCGCCCGGCAGATCCGCGCGGCCCACGCTGCCGTTGAACAACGCATCGCCGACATAAGCGGAGCCGAGCGCCGCAAAGTAAAACAACACGTTGCCCGGACAATGTCCCGGCACGTGCCGCACTTCTACCCGCTGGCCGAGGGCGTCGAACGTCTCGCCCTGCGTCACCCAATGATCCACGTGCACCGATTCGAGATTCATTTTCTCGCCCATGAAGCGTTCCATGATTTCCGGCGTCTCGATCAGCACGCGGTCGTCGGCATGCGCGCGGACCTTCGCACCCGTCGCGCGCACCACCGCCGCCCCGCCCTGCGTGTGATCCCAGTGGCCGTGCGTAAGCCACAGCTCGGCGAGCCGGCATTTTTCCCTTTTCAAAATCGGCTCCACGTCGGCCCAGACATCGTCCGGCGCATCGATGAGCACCGCCTCGCCGCGTTCGGGCGCAGTGAGCAGATAGGCATTGGTCTGAATCGGCCCCGCGGGCAAAATGTGGACGTTCACGGCTCCAAAACCACGCGAGTTTCCCCGTCGTGCAATGGTGAAACTCGCAAGGCGTCTCCTATCCGTCGGCCGGGCTCGGGATGCCGAGGCCGCCCACCTGCGCCACATGGGTGTAGATCATGGTCGTGCTCACGTCGCTGTGGCCGAGCAGTTCCTGCACCGTGCGGATGTCGCGGCCGGACTGAAGGAGATGGGTCGCAAAGGAGTGCCGGAGTGTGTGAACGGTGACCGGCTTGCTGAGTCCAGCCTGTGCCGCCGCCGACTTGATCGCGCGCTGGAGCCCCACCTCGTGGGCGTGATGGCGCCGGGTCGCGCCGCTCACGGGATCGACGGACTCGGCTCGCGCGGGAAAAATCCAAAACCACGCCCACTCGTCCCCCGCGCGCGGATATTTGGCGGCGAGCGCAAAGGGCAACGCCACACCCGGCCGCCGGTCGCGCCGATCCGCGTCGTAGAGCGCCCGCACCCGGATGAGGTGGGCGCGCAGCGGCTCCACTGCGATCTTGGGCAGGAGCGTCAGCCGATCCTTCCCGCCCTTGCCCGACCGCACCGTCACCTGCCGGCGCTCCAAATCCACATCCTTGATGCGCAGTTGCAGGCACTCGTTGAGCCGCAGCCCGCCGCCATAGAGGAGCAGCGCCATGAGGTGCGGGGTGCCTTCCAACGCCGCGAGCAGCCGGGAAACTTCGTCCCGCGTGAGCACGCTCGGCACGGGCCGCTGGCGCTTGGCGCGTGTGAGCCCGTCGAACTCTCCCAGCTCCCGTCCGATGACGTCGCGATAGAGAAACAGGATCGCGCAGAGGGCCTGGCTCTGCGTGCTCGCCGCGACGCGCCGC
>JANXSC010000011.1 GCA_025352845.1 Opitutaceae bacterium | reverse complement strand
AATTCCCAGCCGCCGGTGCGCTCGCTGCCGAACACGCGCTCGAGCTGGTCCATTGAGATTTCGTTGAGCGGATTGTCCTTGTTGACCACGATAGCCCACGCGAAAAGTGAGCCGCGTTTTTCGTAGCCGCCAGTCGCGACGGAAAGTTCCGTCGGCATGTAGCCGAACACATTGAAGAACGGCATCTGGTCGGTGATCTTCGCGTCGTCACCCATCGGCGCGACGTCGGCGATGCCGGTGTAGAGCCCGGCGAGACCGCCCTCGCTGCTCGGAATGTTGCTCGTCGTGACGCGGGCCTCGGGGTGGAAGCGCGTGAAGCCTTCGGCGAGATACGGCACGGCGTTTTTCAACTCGCTGCCCCAGACGCGCACGGCGCCGACGATTTTCGCCTCGAGTTTGTAGGCCGGCAGCGCGCTGAGATCGGGCGGTGGCAACTCGGTGTAGGTCGCGGTGGTGCCGTGACCGTCGAGGCGGAGCGTGTCCTTGATCTTGTCGAAGGCCGCGTAGCTCGGGACGGTCGCGGTGAGTTTGTCACGGATGCCGGTCTTCAACTTCGCGAGCGCGGCGACGGCGACGGGATCACGATACTCGAGCACGCTGAGGGCGTCGGCCTTGCCGGGCGCGCCGCGCTCGAGATACATCGTGTAGCGCACGAGGTGCTTCGTCGCGCGCAGCGCCTCGTAGAGTGGCGAGATGTAGCCCTGCACGAATTCCGTGTAGCGCGCGGCGGGCACGGTGGGCGTGTAGGTGTTGGCGACAAAGACGGAGCGATTGGAGTCGCGCGGCGAGAGTTCGCCGTGGGCGAGCACGTCGGCGCGCCGCACGATCAGGCCGGCGGGCAGCGCGGGCGCGGCCTCGCGCTGCCAGATCTCAGCGGAGTTTTCGCTGGGAAACTCGAGGACGACGAGCGACTCAAACTGCGGCTTGCGCTCGGGGTTTTTGGGATCCTCGGCGCGGCCGCGCGTGAGCTGGAGGACGTTCGACACCTGGCCGGACTGGCGCCACTTCGCGAGGAGCGGTGCGAGCTCGACGGGCGGCGGCGTGCCGGCGGGCACGCGGATGAGGACGTTGGCGGGCGCGGCGAACGTCGCAACTGCGCTGGCGAAAAGGCAGGCGACGGTCAGCCAGCGTGGCACGAAAGGGCGAGTGATCATGTTGAAATTCGGACAGCCAACGGATGCCACCGTGACGGGCCTGCGCCGAGCCCGCATCACTTTACCTTGGCATAGAGGCCGGCATAGGTCGGGATTTTATTTTGCAGCGCGTCGCGCAGGTCGCTCGCCATCGTGAAGAAGCCGCGTTCGCCCTTGGCGTTGGGGCCGTCGTTCTTGTAGGCGAGGATGAGGCTCCCGCAGGTTTCGCCAGACGCGTCGCGCAGCGGCATCATCATCACGAATTTCTTCACGGTGTCCCTGGTCCGATGCCAGCGCGGATCGACGATCGTGATGCCGAGCTTGATGATCATGATGTCGTCGTCGTCGTCGCGGTTGCCGATGCGCTCGGGGAAGGAGCCGGCGATCATCGTGTAAACGTCCGTCAGCCCCGGCGGCACGCCGTGAAACGTCACGCTGATCAACTCGGGGTGGTGCGCCATGATCTCATCGGAGAGCTGTTGCGCGTAGATTTTGTAGGGCGGCGGCGTCCAGTTTTTCTTGGGCGGCTCGCCAGCGGAGAGTGCCGCGATGCTGAGGAAAACTGCACAAATGAGCGTAAGGAATGATTTCATGTGAGGTGGGGAGGGTGAAGCGTAGAGGCTACGGCGAGCGTGTTAAACCGACCTGAACCGGCGCTGAATTCTGGTTAAGATACTGGGAGGAAACGCGCGGCGCTCAGTCCAGTTTTTTCAACTGCTCGCGGAGAAGTGCGTCGCCCAGCGGCAGATAGCCGCCCTCGCGCTCGATTTCGAGCTGGCCGGCGGGGCTGAGGATGTAGCGGAGAAAATCGTGCACCTTCGGATCGAGCGGCTGGTCGGGCGGGCGGTTGACGGCGGCGAAGATCGGGCGCGCGAGCGGGTAGCCGCGGGTGATCATGTGCTCCCGCGTCGGCGCGAAGAACGGGCCGACGGCGGAGGCGGCGAGCGCGAGCGCCTTTACGCGCGCATCGCCGGGCGCAGCGCCGGCGACGGCGAGGTCGAGCGGATCGGCGGCGAGGGCGGCGAGGGTTTTCTCGGCGGCGTCGTGCATGGCGGCGGACGTTTTCGCATTTGTCTTTGCGTCCGAAAACTCGCGGAGATTTTCCCACGCGAGGAGCCGGCTGTCGTTGAGCACGGCACTGCGGAAAAATCGCCCGGTGCCCTCCTCGGTGTCGGGCGCGTAGAGGTGAATCGGCCGGTCGCGCCATTCGCCGCCCAGGCCGAGTGCGTCCCACGTGCGGATGGCGACGGGCGCGCCACGCAGGCGCTCGTTGCCGAACGCGGCGTCGAGTTGTGCGAGCGTGAGCTGCGCGAGCGGGTTGTCGCGATGCACGAAGACGACGAGGGCCGGCGAACGGCGGGCACGCCGAGGCTGCCAGTGGCGATCTCGATCGGCGCGGGCCGATAGCGGTAAATCCATTCGAAGGCTTTCACCTCGGCGGCGGTGGCCTCGCGGCCGAGCAACGCGACATCGGCGCGGCGCGTGGTGAGCGCGGCCATCGCGACATCGCTGCCGATGAGGTGGACTTCGAAGCGCGCGGAGGGATGCGTTTTTTGAAACGCGGCCTGCCAGCGGTCGAGGAGCAGGCGGAGTTCGGCGTTAGCAGAGATTCTGATGATGTCGGCGGCCTCGGGCGGATCGACGGGAGGTGGCACGGCGGCAGGGGCGGCGCAGGTGGCGAATAAAAAGCCGAAGAAAAACATCCACCGGTTCATTTCAGTTTCTCCAGTTGCGCGCGAATCGCGTCGGCGCCGAGGGGCAAGTAGCCGGTTTCCTCGATGAGCGCCTGCTGGCCTTCGCGGCTGAGGACGAAGCGGAGGAATTCGCGCACGGCGGGCTCGACCGGACGGACGGGCGCGCGGTCGATGAACGCGGGGATGATGCGCACGAGCCGATATTTTTGAGAGATGAGATTCGCTATCGTCGGCTCGTAGGCGGGCTCCCCTGCCCTCGCGGCGAGCGCGAGTGGTTTCACCTCGGGGCGCGCATAGCGCACATTCGAGATCGCGATGCCGAAGCGGTCGGCGGCGAGGGCGTCGAGGATGCGCTGGCCGTGGTCGTATTGCGTGCCGTCGGGGCGTGTGGCGTGGACGAACTCCTGCACGGCGGGATTCCAGCGATGCGAGTTTTCCAGGACGGACGCGCGGAAGAAGAGCGCGAAGTCCTCGTCCACTTTCCACCCGTAGGGCGTGATGCGCGGCGCGGCCCACTCGCCGGACAACCCGAGGTCGCCCCACGTGCGGAGGTTTCTCGAAGCGCCGCGGCGGAGTTCGGTGCCGAAAATGGCATCGAGTTGCGCGAGCGTGAGCGACGTGAGCGGGTTTTCACGATGCACAAAGACGCCGATCGCGGGATTCCAGCCGGACACATCGTAGCTGCCGGTGACGGCGGAGATGCCGGTGGGCAGTCGCTTGTGCTCGCGCTGAAACGAGAGCAACTCGTCCCACATAATCTCGCGACCCATCGGGCCGATGTCGGACATGCCGAAGATCAGGCCGGGGATCGCGTGCTGCGTGGTGTTGAGATGAAAGTCGAACTTCACGTCGGGGTGGAATTTCTTGAACTCCTCCTCCCACCAGCCGGCAAGCGGACTGTCGGTGAAGTAGTTCGAGCCCCAGAGCCGAATCGTGCCGGTGACTTTCTCCGTCGGTGCGTAGGCCGGCAGATCGGAGAGATCGAATTTTTCGGTGTAGAAAACTTTGTAGCCCTTGGCCTTCACCCACGCGGCGCGCGCGGCCTGGACCTCGACGGAGTCGGTGATCTTGGTATCGGCGGCGGAGGCGAGCGGCGCGGAGAAGGCGAGGATGACGAGCGCGAGCGTAGCGCGTGCCGCCTGACCGCGCTTAAGACGCGAAAGCACGGTCAGGCTGACCGCGCTACGAAATCGGCGAATAATTTTCATTCCAGTTTTTTGATTTGTTCGCGCACGACCCCGGCGGTGAGCGGGAGATATTTGCCGTCGCGCGGGACGGCTTCCTGGCCTTCGCGGCTGAGGATGTAACGCAGAAATTCTTTCACCAGCGGGTCCATCTTCACGCCGGGTTTCACGCTCGTATAGAAATACGCCTCGTTGAACAGCGGGTAGCGGCGGCTCTGGATGTTTTCGATCGTGTGCGCGACGGGCGCGCCGCCTCCCTTCGGCGCGATCGCGAGGCGCTTCACCTTCGGGCGCTCGCCTCGGTAGCGGTTGAACGCGATGCCGAAGCGATCCTTCGCAAGGTTGTCCGTGATCTGGTCGGCCTGGATGTAGCGCGTGCCGTCGGGCTGCACGATATGGCCGTAGGCGTGGATGTTTTCGTTCCACTTGTCGGAGGCGCCGAGCACCTTGTCGGCGAAATCGGTCGCGGTGTTGTAGCGGAGGTTGAAGCCGTAAACGTTGATTGGCTGGTTGGCCCACTCGCCCTTCACGCCGAGCTGGCCCCAGGTGCGGATGTTTTTCTCGGGGCCGCGTGCGAGGTCGGGGCGGAAATTCGTGCCGGCCCAGCCGCCCTCGCGCGCCGCGCCGAACACACCGTCGAGTTGCTCCAGCGTGATGCTGGTGAGCGGACACGCCTCTTTCACAAGGATGACGATGGAGTTTTCCCAGCCGGCGACATCGTAGGAGCCGGTGACGGCGGTGATTTCCACGGGCTGAAAACTCTTCATGCGCTCGTAGGCGAGCAGGTCGTAGAAGCCCAGTTTGTGGCCCATCACGAGATCGGCCTGATCGTAGTAGAGCGCGGCGAACGCGACGGCGGAGGTGGGCAGGTAGAACGAAAGGCGGATGCCCGGCTGAAATTTCGCGAAGCCCTGCTGCCAGAAATCGCCGAGCGCGCCGTCGGCGAGGTAGTTGTTACCATGCAGCCGAATCCAGCCGGTGAGCTGCGCGCGCGGCACGTAGGCCGGCACGCCGCTGAGATCGAATTTGTTTTGGTAGTGCGGCGCGCGGCCGCGCTCGGCGACGACCTTGGCGCGCTCGGCCTGGGCGAGGAGGGATTTTCCCGAGTCGGTGGGTGTCGTTGCATTCGCGGCGAATTGCCGCATCGCCGCCGCGACGAAACGGTTCGTGTAGAGATCCTCGGCGCGCACGTTTTTGTTTTCGGTGGTGGCGCGGAACTTGCCCTCGTCGCTGTCGTCAAACGCGGAGGTTTCAATCGTGTCGAGCGCAAGCTTCACGGCCGAGGCGCCAAAGGAATAGTCGCCCTGCGCGAAAGTCGGCAGCGCCTTGCGGATGCGCTCGGTCTCAGCGGCGCGATCGCGTTTCTCGAAATAAGCGGCGGGGAGCTTCGCGACGATTTCCTCTGCGGTGTGCGAGTTCACGAAGCGCAGCGTGCGCACGAAGGCGTTGACGACGTGCTGCACCGTCTCGGGTTTTTCCGCGATGAACCGGTCGGAAACGAAAACGCTCTGCGCGGGCCACGCCTCGCCGAGCGCGCGCACCGTGCCGGTCTTCGTCGTGAGATCGTAGAGCGGCGAGACGAGGCCGGTCGCGAGGATGGCGGAGGTCATCGGCTCCATGAACGCGAGCACATCGACGCTCCCGTCCTTGAGGCCCTTGATCACGTTTTCCTGGCGGCCTTCGACTTCCTTCGAGACCGCATTGTAGCTGCCGCGCGGAAGACCGGCCTGGCGCGCGAGATAGTTTACGAGCACGCTCTTCGTCGCATAGCCGGCGCCCTCGGCGATGTTGCGGCCCTTGAAGTCGGCGGCGCTGCGAATCGAGTCCTTAATGCGGTTCGCGACGAGGATTTTCATGCCGGGCGCATCGTTCATCAGCACGACGGCCTTGAGCGGAAAGTTGTGCCTCACGCCAAACGGCACGTGGTGAAACCAGTGGCACGACACGTCGATCTGCCCGCGGTGCAGCGGCTCCTGCATGAGGTAGTCCTCCTTGGAGAATTCCTCGGGATTCACGAACTGGATCGCGAGGCCCTCCTGCTGAAATATCCGAGCGCGAGCCCGAGTTGTGGCACGAGCGGGTCGATGACGCTCATCTTGAGCGTGACGGTTTTTTCGGCGGCGAGCGCGAGAAAAGGGGCAAACGCGAGCGACGCTAGGGCGCAGAGGAACGGCAAGGTTTGCATAGTTGGGGCACGGCGCGAGACGGCGCGCCACAATGACAGTGCGCCGCCCGTCTGAAACGGACGTGAACGGCGGCTGAAATTGGGTTTACTCACGTTTTTCTGAGCGGCGGTTTCCAACCGCCGATGGAATCAACCGGGCGCTTGGGAAAGCGCCCCTCCGTTTCGCTCAGAGCCTCATCGAGATCGAGAGTGTGAACTTGCGCTGCTCGCCGACGTTGAGCGTGAGCGCGCTCTGCGCGGAAGAGATGTAGCGGCGGTCGAGGAGATTCTGGACGTTGAGCGCGACGTTGTAGCGGTTCCACTTGTAGTAAACCGAACTGTCCATGCGCGCCCAGCCGGGGAGGTTGTAGTAAACGGTTGTCGTCGGATCGCCGGCCCAGGCTTTGCCGATGTAAACCAAGCCGCTGCCGACGCCGACGCCCTTGAGTTCGCCGGTCACGAAATTGTAGCGTGTCCAGAAATTGCCGGAGTCGCGCGGGGCGTTGGCGAGATCGAGGCCGACGCTGGCGGGGTTGCGCGTGGAGGCGGCGATGATCGCCTTGGAGTGGGCGTAGCCGGCCTGCAGCTGCAAGTTCGGGACCAACTGCCACTGCACTTCGAACTCGACGCCCTTGCTCGTCTGCTTGCCGTCGAGGCGCGAGATGGCCTGCCCGACTTGCGCGGAGCCGACGCTGTTTGTGAAATTGGTGCCCGAGGCAACGACGACGTTGGTGCGCGAGATTTCGTAGGCGGCGAGCGTGACGTTCACGCTGCGCGCGGCGTTGCTGAACTTGATCCCGCCCTCGTATTGCTCGCCGGTCTCGGGCGGGAAACTGGAGTTGCCGTTGATGTCGTAGGCGATGTTCGTCTGCGGCTTGATCGACTGGCTCCAGCTGCCGTAGGCGGAAATCGCCGGCGTAATCGCGTAAACGGCCCCGAGCTGCTTCGTGTTCGCCTTCAGTTCCGTGGCAAACGTGGTGAGCGCGGGGTTCAGCGTGTTGAGGCCATGCACGCGCTGGCGATCGTGGCGGTAGCCGAGCGAGAGGTTCAGGGCGTCGCCGATCTTGATTTGATCGGAGATGTATTGGCCGAAGGCGCCCTGCCACGTGACCTGATTGGTGACGCCGACGGCGGGACTCGGGTAGTCGGCGACCTGATCGAGAAGCGGATTCACGAGGGCGATGGCCTGCGGGACGGTCTGGTTTGGGCCAAAGGCGAGGCGCGCGTTGCCGAAGAATTCGCCGCCGCCGCCGATGCCGAGCAGGACGATCTGTTTGATTTTTCCCGTGGTGAAGGTGCGAAAAATATTTGCGTCGACGAAATTGTAGCGGTGGCCGTTCTTTACGTAGTTGTATTGGCGGCGGAGCGTGGAGGTGGGACGCGCGAAGGTGGCGGTGGGGTTGAACGTGTTGGCGTTGTTCACCGTGAGTTCGCGCACGACGTCGAGGTGCCACACGGAGCGGCCTTGCAGGCGGAGAGTCCAGTCGGTGCCGAGTGTCGTCTGAAATTTCAGCGCGGCGGCGGAACCGCGGTCGGTGGCCTTGTCCTTGGCGTCGTTGTAAACCGTGTTGAGCGGTGCGGTGAAGTAGGTGGCGGTCGGGCCAAATGCGACGCCGTTGGTGAAGATCGGGATGACGCCGTCGTCCTGCCGGCGGAAATCTTCGCTGACCTCGAACTTGAGCGAGAGCTGCGTCTCCTTGCTCCACTTGTAGGTGAGCGCGGGATAGATCGAGAGGGCGTTGTTCCAGTTGCCGGGACGGGAATTCGGCGAGTGGCCGGTATCGACGACGAGGCGGTAGAAGAGATGTTTGCCGCTGCCGACGGGACCGGTGGTGTCGAAGCTCACGGTCTCGACCATCTTGTCGGCGAAGCCGTTGAATTTTCCGGCGAAGGTGCCGACGGTGACGCGGACGCTGGTCTCGTGGATTTCCTTCGGGTTTTTCGTGACGATGTTGAGGAGGCCACCGGGATTCATCTGGCCGTAGAGCACGCCGTTGGGCCCCTTTAGAAATTCGAGGCTGTCGACGTTGGCGGCGCTCGAGCCGCCCTTCTTGAGCGTGGCGCCCTGCAGACCGTCGAACTGGATGTTCTGTGTGTAGCTGCCGGTGTTCGGGAAACCGCGGAACGAAAACCCGTTCACGGAATTCTGCGAAGCCGTCGCACCGACGACATACGCGACGACATCGGTGAGGATGACGGCGTTGCGATCCGTGATGGCGGAGGAGTTCAAAATGGAGAGTGACGAGGCGAGTTCCTTCAAATCCATCGGGAGCTTCGACGCCATCGAGGAGGCCGACTGGTAGTAGCTGTCGATTTTTCCGGTGACTTTGAACTCGTCGAGTTTGACGACATCGTCACTCCCGGCGGCCGGCTTGGCTCCGGCTTGGGCGCGCACGACCAGAGCGCCACAAGCGAGGAGCAAACCCAGAAGTGAGGCGAAGCGCCGAGACGGACCTTGGAAATTTTTCATGGGGTTCGCGGTGACAGCACTCAAGGGGCAGACTTGAGCAACCTAAACGTGGGCCTGACGGGTTAATGGCGGCTTAATGTCGCCTAAATTTTGCTTAAGACAAACACTGCGGTTATTGCGCGCGACATGACACCTGAATAACAATTGAGGCGCGATTCAGCTGCGATTCAGCCCGTATCCGCACGCTTCCCGTCCACCCGCCCCTCCGATCCATGATTCGACTCCTCTCCCTCGGCCTCACATTCACACTCGCGACGACGGTGTTTGCCGCCCGTCCCATCCCCATGCCCGCCTCACCGGCCGAAGCCGCGAAATGGCGCGAGCAGGGCCGCACGCTGCCGGTGCCCGAGCTGCTCCAGCCCACGCTCGATCCCGCGCTGCCAGCCTACGTGCCGCGCCGCGACGTCGAGTTGAGCGGCCACTTCAAGGGTGCCTCGTCCGATGTGCTCGTCGCGCTCACGAAGACCTGGATCGCGGCGTTTCAGAAACACCACCCGAGGGTCACCTTCGATCTGCCGCCGCCCTACGCGGGCAGCCTCGGCGCGGTGGAGCTGGCCAAGGGCGGGCTCGATTTCGTGATGGTATCGCGCGAGCTGCGGCCAAACGACATCGCGGAATTCCGGAAAAACTTCAGCTACGAGCCCACGAGCATCCCGATCTCCGGCGGCACGTATCGCCATTTCGGCTTTCTCGATGCGCTCGGATTTTTCGTGCACCGCGACAATCCGCTTGAGCAAATTACCTTCGCGCAACTCGACGCGCTCCTCTCGACCACGCATCACCGTGGCGGCGCGGCCATCACGAAATGGGGCCAGCTGGGCCTCACCGACGAATGGGCGGACCAGCCGATCCACGTCTGGGGCGTGAAGCCGTGGAATGGTTTCGAGGAATTCGTGCGCCAGCGCGTGCTGAGCGTCGGCGCGAAACGCGGCGAGTGGCGCGACGACATCAGTTTTGCGGACACGGTGTTTCCGATTTCGCCCGCCGTCGCCAAAGACCGCCTCGCGATCGGCTACGCCGGGCTCGCCTACGTGGGCGATGGCGTGAGGCTCCTGCGCCTTGCCGCGACGGACGGCGGCACGCCAGTCGCGCCCGGCTACGAGGAGGTCGCGAGCGCGGAATATCCGCTGAGCCGGCTCGTGTTTGTGAACGTGAACAAAGCGCCCGGCCAACCGCTGTCGCCCGCACTCGCGGAGTTCATCCGTTTCATCCTGAGCCGCGACGGCCAGAAAATCATTTTGGATCAGGCGGTGTTTCTGCCGCTGCGCGCGACGCAGGCGGGGTCGAGCCGGGGGGCGGTGGAGTGAGCAAGAAGTAGCGCGGTGCCTCAGCCCGCACTTCGAATGTCCCGCGTGAGCCAAGCGCGGGCTGAAGCACCGCGCTACTCCGGAGCAAGCTTCGCTCGCTCGATTGCCGCGTCACGCGCGGAGAGCGGCAGATAGCCGAGTGTGCCGGAGGCGATCAGTTGCTGTCCGTCGCGCGCCAGGACGAAGCGGAGAAATTCGCGCACCCACGGCTCAAGCGGCCGGCGCGCACAGATGAGGAGGTGGCGGTCGAGCGGGTAGCGGCCCGTGATCAGATTTTCATCGGTGAGGGCGATGGCCGGAGAGGAAGCATTGGGCGCGAGAGCGAGGATTCTCACGTCGGGCGTCGCGCGCATCGCGGCGGCGAAACCGATCGCGCGAACGTCCTCCCCGACCCGCTTCACGACATCCGCCGATTGCGGAAATCCGACGAAGTCGGCGGCCAAGGAACGACCGGCGAGCGCGCGCTCACGAAAGAAAAGGCCGAGCGCGGCCTCCGCGCTGACGCCGCACGGCCGCAGACCGAGCGCGGTGTCGGCTCCCGTAAAGATTGCGGCCAGGTCCGTCATTGTGAGCGAGGCCAGTGGATTGTCGCGGTGGACGAAAATCGCGAGCGGTCCGCTCAGTGCGCGCGGGTTGAGCGAGGCATGGGCAATGCGAATCACGAGCGGCTCGCCGTTGGCCACGGCGCGGAAGTCGGCGAGTTCGCGCGGAGAAAACTCCGCGCCCATCGGCGCGAGCGCCGATTTGCCCGATGCGAGGGCGGGCGATGCGGTGCGGGTGCCCTTCAGGTCGAGGGCGAACGCGAAACCCGGATGCAGCGCGGCGAAGCGCGTCGTGAGCGTGCCGAGCATTTCGGCCATGTCGTTGTAGCCGACGATGGAGATCGCGCCGTCGGCCGTCTGATAAGTCGCGTGCTGAGGTGGCACGAGTGGTCGCGGCTCGTAACGCGGCACCGCGGGATCAACCGCCGCGCCGACCGCGACAATGCCTCCCGCGAAAAAGAATAGCGGGACGGATGTGAAACGAACGTTCACGCGGTGTGGCCTACTTCTTCCACTTCACCCCCGGCAACACCGGCGTGCCTTCGATCTGCACGGCTTTCAGCGCGGCGGGGTCGAGGCCGAGGGCGGCGAGGATGGTCGGAGCGACTTGGTGGGTGAAGACGGGCGCGCGGCTCACGGTGCCGGGCGCGCCGGCGAACGACAGGAGCAGCGGGACGTTCGTGTCTTCGTCCAACATGCCGCCGTGTTCAGCGAGCAGGGCCTTGCTGGCGTCGGAGTCGATGTTCTCCGTATAGAACGCGCCGAGCACGGGCTGAATCAAAATGTCGGGCATCCGCGGATCGGTGTCGGCGGTGGGGAGAAACAATTTCAACTGCTCGCCGTGGTAAACCTTGAGGATGCCGGCGTCAGCGGCGCGCGCGCGGAGCGCATCGGCGACGGCGTTGGTCTTCGTGGCGTCCTTCAAATAGAGGAGCCCGATCGAATCGAGCGCGGCGTGGACGAGCAGGTCCGGCTGCACGCCGTTGACGATGTCGCGGATCACATTGCGGTCGATCAGGCGGCGCTGCTTCACGTCGATGGGCGACTGGCCGTGCTTCGAGCTGAGGACGAGGAGCGTGGAGTCGTAGAGGTTTTCCTTTTTCAACTCGGCAACGATGCGGCCGAGCGACTGATCCACGAGGTCGAGGGCGGCCTTGAGATTTTTTTCGCCGATGCCGCCGCGGGCGTTGGCGTAGCCTTCGGACTTCTGCATCGCGCCGAAGGCGATGAAGCCCATGCCGAATAATTTTGGGACACCGACCTTTTTCTGGCCGACGCTGTCGAGGCCGCGGATTTGGTTGAGCAAGATTGCGACGCGGCGCGTGTCCTGCGCCGTGAATCCCTCGAAGGTCTGCGGTGTGCCCTTGCGCTCGAGTGCGCGGCTATCGTCGAGGCCCGCGCCCGAGGGGCCGTTGAGCAGATCGTTATACATGATGTGCTGATCGATCCAAGCGGTGCGGCCGCCGGCGGCGCGCACGACCTCGAACATGGTGTTTACCCGCATGAGGTCGTGCGGATAGACGGGCGCGCCGCCCCGCGCGGGATCGCGCGGGAGTTTTTTTTCGTCGATGCCGCCGCCGGAATCCTCGCGCGTCATGTCGAGAATCCATTTTTCGTCGATGGTATAGAGCGCGCCCTTCGTGCCGGCGGGCGCGCCGGCGGGCGTGAGCGAGCGGTCGTAGAACGGGCTGTAGATGAGGCCAGTGGTCGCGGGCGTGCCACCGGTGGTGAGCGAGACGAGGCCGGGCGTCGAGTCCCCAAGGAGAGGCGTGCAGGCGTTGGAGTAGATGACGCCGCGCTGCGCGAGCGACGCGAGAACGGAGCCGGGGTTGTTATTCAGGTAGAGCGCGAGATCGATGGCGTGCATACCGTCGACGCTGATGAGAATCGCGCGCTCGGCGGCGCGGGCGGCGGGGAGGAGCGCGCCCGCCGCGAGGGCGAAGAAATGGATGAGTTTGGTTTTCATGGAAAGCGATCAGTTCAACTGTGCGCGCGCCGCCGCAAGCGCGGCGGGCGGGAGCGGGAAAAATTTCTGCGCGTCGGCGGCGATCGCACGCTGCGCCTCGCGCTCAAGCACATGGCGCACGAATGCTTTCGTCGCCGCGTCCGGCGCGCGGTCCACACAGAGGTAGATCGTGCGCGTGAGTGGGTAGTCGCGGCGCGTGACTTCGGAGGCGGCGCCGGCGAAAAACGGGCCGGCGTCCGTCTCGGCGAGCGCGAGCGTCTTCGTGCCGGGCTGCGCGTAGGCGAATCCGCTATAGCCGAGCGCGGTCTCGTCGGCGGCGACGGCGCGCACGATCAGCTCGAGCGCCTGAGGGCCGCCGACGCTGTCGGCGTGCGCGGTGATATCGTCGCACCACGGGCGGTCGGCGAGCACGCGGTGTTCGAGGAAGTTTACGATACCGGGCGGATTGCCGGTCTCGCGGCGGACGGTCATGCCGTGCAGCGTGATTTTTTTTGCGGCCCGCTCGCCGCCGAGGCCGAGCTGGCCCCACGTCGTGATGCGCCCGTCACGCGCGAGGAGTTCGCGGAGTTGCGCAAGCGTGAGTCGCGTGAGCGGATTCTTTTCATGCACGAAAATCGCGATGGCGTGTGTGCCGCCCTTGGTGTCGCGGCTGCCGGTGGCGACGGGCACGAGCAGCGGCACGGCGCCGGCGCCGAATTTTTCGGCGTAGCGCGCGCGCTCGGCGGGAAACAGTTCGCGCGCAAACGGCGCGACGCGCACGTCGCCGCCGAGGAGCGCATCGAAGGCTTCGGCGGAAAATTTCGCGCGCAGCGTCACGCGCGCGGGCGCCTCGGCGTGCTCCGCGGAGAAGGAGCGCGTCCATGCATTCATCAGGTTGTCCATGCTCTCGGCGGAGGCGCAGCGAATTTCCGCGGCCGAGGCCGCGCAGGAAACGACCGCGCACAGGCAGAACGCGGCACCCGTTCGCGGATTCACGTTATTCGAGTTTCGCCAGCTCTTCCTTCACGACCGATGGCAGCAGCGGCATGAACACGCGCTCGGCGGCCACGACCTCCTGGCCCTGCTTGCTGAGGACGAGTTTCAAGAACTCCTTCGTCTTCGGCTCGAGCTTCGTGCCGGGCGGACGGTTGAGGAAAATATAGACGTAGCGCGAGAGCGGGTAGGTGTGGTTGTAGACCGTCTCGATGGTCGGCATCACGAAGGACTGGCCCGCCTTCTCAGCGAGCGGGACGACGCGCACTTCGGGCGTGAGGTTCGCGAGGAGAGCGTAAGTGAGGCCGCCGAGCTGGGTCTTCATGTCGTTCGACGCGACGGTGAACGCGTGCGTGAAGCCCTGGCCCTTGACGTTCTGGATGCCCTCACGCCATTCACCCCACTGGAGCACCTGCCACTTCACGAACTGCTCGATGCCGTTCGGCGGGCGCAGGCCGTAGAGATGAATCGGCCGCGCGGCCCACTCGCCGGTGAGGCCGAGCTGGCCCCACGTCGTGATGTCGCCGCCGCCGCGCTTGTGCGACTTCGAGTAGATTTGGTCGAGCTGCTGAAACGTGAGCCCCTGGATCGGATTGCTCTTCGCGACGAGGATCACGCTCGTCGCGGTCTTACCGAGCGAGCCGAGCGAACCCGTCGCGACCTTGATCGCGAAAGGCTCGTAGCCGAATTTTTTCACGAACGCCTCGTGCTCCGCCGGCAGCGCCTCGCGCCCGACCGGCGCGGCATGCGCGATGCCGGCGGTGAGGGCGTGGACGCCGCTGCCGGAGGCACGCGCCTCCATCGTCACGCTGAGGCGCGGGTAGGCCTCGCGCATGAGCTTCGCCCACCCGAGCGTGATCTCGTCCATGATGTCGGCGCCGACGAGGTTGAATTCCTCCTCGGGCTCGACCTTCACCTCACCCGGTTTCCAGACGGGCAGCGCGGGGTCGGCCTTGAGGTTGTGCTCGGGCGCGGCGTATTTGAGGGCGAAGGCGGGCGCAGCCGCGAGTAACAGGACGCAGGCCGCACTGAGCGAGCGGACACGAAACGCAGTGGTATTCATCAGAAGCAAATGGCGATCGGGGTTGAGGGAATTGACGGACTCATCGTAGGCCACATTCCTTAAAAACCACTGAAGCCAGGGTTAATTTCCGTTTAAGGATGGCAGCGGCATTTGCCTCAAGCCGGCTGGCCTCGTCACCGGACAGAGGTGTTGCCGCGAAATGCGGTTCGCTAACGACCCATAACGAAAACTGGCGGGATGGACGGGACTCGAACCCGCGACCTTCTGCGTGACAGGCAGACGCTCTAACCAACTGAGCTACCACCCCGAAAAATGGGAAAGGAGGCGGAACGTAGGTTCGACGGAAGACGAGTCAAGCGTGGTTTTCCCGCGCACCGCACACACTCATTCCATTCGTAAAATCGGCGGCCAAATGCGGCCTCGGCGCCGGGTGAAATCGCACCGTGGCGGCACCGACGCGGCGGCCGGCGAAGCATGGCGCGGTGGAGGTGACTCGAACACCCGACCGGCGGTTTAGAAAACCGCTGCTCTATCCAGCTGAGCTACCACCGCGTGCGCCGAAACCGACGATGCTGTGAGATATGAACCCAAGAAATAACGGGCAAGCAGGATCGCAATCGACAGGGTGCAGGTGCGCCGACTCCGGCCGGTTTGAAACCGCTTCCGCTCAGTCAGGTTTTTTGCAAAGTGAGTTTTCATTCACGCGGTCAAGCACCGCGTGCCACAAATGAGCTTCACCCGGCAAACCGTGCGCGCGCAACGCCGCGTCGATCGCCGCCGCCGTCGGCTCCACCACGCGGTGTTTCGCATCGCCCGGAAGATCGGGGCGCACGGCGCGCGCCAGCGCCCAGCAGGCCCAGGCCCGCCAGCGGCGTTGCTCGCATCGCGGCTCGTTCATGCGATCCGCGTAGTGCTGGAAGTGCACGCGCGGGTTGCCCAGGAAAATTTCCGGCGGCGTGTGGCGCACAAACCACACTAGAATGCCAACGCCGCGGTTCACC
>JANXSC010000001.1 GCA_025352845.1 Opitutaceae bacterium | reverse complement strand
GGGGAACACCACCTGGAGCTGAAGGGCAAGGTGGGTTATCCGTATTTCGGCCAGTTGATCCTCGATTGCCTGCACCGCACGGAAAACGCCATGACGCAGACCCACGCTTTCAAGGCCGCCGAACTTTGCATCCGCGCCCAGCTCGCCGCCAAGGCGCTCACTCGTCCTCCTCATTGATATGAAACGTCCGTCCCCTGCCTGGCTCTCCCGGGCGATTTTCTACGAACTTTACCCGCAGAGCTTTCTCGACACCAATGCCGACGGCATCGGCGATCTTCCCGGCGTCATCGCCAAGCTCGACTACATAAAATCACTCGGCTGCAACGCCGTCTGGCTCAACCCGTGTTTTGTCTCGCCGATGGGCGACGCTGGCTACGATGTCGCTGATTTTTATCACGTCGATCCGCGCTATGGCACCGACGCGGATCTCGTCCGGCTTTTCGCCGCGGCTCACCGGCGCGGGATGAAGGTGTGCCTCGACCTCGTCGCCGGGCACACCTCCACCGCGCACCCGTGGTTCCAGGCCTCCGCCAAGGCGGAGCGCAACAAATACTCCGACTGGTTCATCTGGACCAACAGCGTCTGGGAGCGCCCGGCGCCGCCGAAGCCCGCTCCCGCCTCCGGCACGATCTTGCAGGCCATGTCCACCGCGCCGCTTCAGCTCGTGCGCGGCTACGGCGAGCGTGACGGCGGCTACGTCGCCAATTATTTTTATTTCCAGCCCGCGCTGAACTACGGTTTCGCGCATCCCGATCCGACGAAACCCTGGCAGCTCCCGGTCTCGCATCCTGCGCCCCAGGCCGTGCGCCGCGAAATGAAGAAGATCATCCGCCACTTCCTTGACCTTGGCTGCGACGGTTTCCGCGTGGATATGGCATTTTCTCTCGTGAAAGGCGACACCGACTTCCGCGAGACGATGCTCCTCTGGCAGGATATGCGGCGGATGTTTGACCGCGACTACCCCGAGTGCGTGCTCATCTCCGAGTGGTCCGACCCCGAGAAGGCGATTACCGCCGGCTTCCATATGGATTTCATGATCCATCTCGGGCACCCTGCTTACACATCGCTTTTCCGCGCCGAGCCCGCGCGCAACCGCTCGCTCAGCATCGGCCAGAAAACCGCCAGTTACTTTGATCGCCGTGGCGCGGGCGATATCCGCATCTTCCTCGACTATTATCTCGCCCAGCGCGCCGCCACGCGTGGTCTCGGGCACATCTCCGTCCCCACCGGCAACCACGATATTATCCGTCTCGCCCACGGCCGGAATGCGGCCGAGCTCAAGGTTGCCTTCGCGTTTTTCTACACGCTCCCCGGTATTCCCTATCTCTACAACGGCGACGAGATCGGCATGGACTACGTGCGCGGCCTTGTCTCGAAGGAGGGGGGCTACACCCGCACCGGCTCGCGCACGCCCATGCAGTGGAACACCACCGCCAACGCCGGCTTCTCCACTGCCCCCCGCGATAAATTATACCTTCCGGTCACTTCAAAAAAACGGGCCGCCACCGTCGTCGGGCAGGAGCGGGACCCCGCTTCGTTGCTCAATTGCCTGCGAACCCTTGCAGCCCTCCGTGCCCGCACGCCTGCCCTCCAGGCCAACGGCGACTTGGTCCCGGTTTACGCGCGCAAGAAAAAGTATCCCTTTGCCTATCTCCGCACGCTCGACGGTGACACGATCCTCGTTGCGTTAAATCCCTCCGGCCGCCGCGTGTCCGTTCTGCTCGACGCACCTGCCCGGGGCGAAGCCCACCCGCTCCTCATCGCGGGTGCGAAAATCCGCCGCGCCGGCTCCCGCCTCTGCCTCGAGATGGGTCCCCTGAGCTACGGCCTCTTCCGCCTCGCGCCCGCGCCAACCCCATGAACGAACTCTCCGGCCACGTCGCCCTCATCACCGGTGCCACGGGCGGTATCGGCGCCCACATTGCTCGGCTCTTCGCCGCCGAGGGTGCCGCCGTCGCGCTGCTCGACCGCAGCGCGCCCGCGCTCGCCACGCTCGCCGCCGAGCTAACCGCTGCTGGCGCGACCGTGAGCACCCACGCCGCCGATATCACCGACTCCGCTACCGTCGCCGACGCGGTCGCGGCCGTGTTGCGCGCCCACGGTCGCCTCTCGCGGCTGGTGAATTCCGTGGGCCTGCTGCGCACCGGGAAGGTCACCGAGATGGCCGAGGCTGATTACGACGCCCTCATGGCCGTCAACGTCAAGGGCGTGTGGCTCGCGACCAAGCACGCCGTCCCGCACCTCCGCGCGACCGGCCTCGCGGGCGGCGCCGCCATCGTCAACCTTTCCAGCGTCAGCGCCTACATCGGCACCGACAACGGCTGGGCCTATACCGTCTCGAAAGGCGCGGTCTCCAGCTTCACGCACGCGATCTCGCAGGAGCTCGCGCCGGCCGGCATCCGGGTCAATGCGGTTGCCCCCGGCTACGTCGACGCCGGCTTCACGCACCAGTCCCTGGCGCGCAACGCCGATCCCGCCGCCATGGTCGCGCGCGCGAATTCCCTCCACTGCCTGGGTCGCATGGCCCGGCCGCAGGAAGTCGCCCAAGCCGCGCTCTTCCTCGCCTCCGGCCGCGCCTCCTTTGTCACCGGCACCGTCCTGTTTGTGGACGGCGGGTTCATGGTGAAAAGATAGGATTTCCCTGCTCCACCTTCCGCCGTGAACGACCAGATCAAAATCAATTGGTATCGTTGTCGCATCGATCGTGCAATCATGAGCCAGCTCATGCGGACGAGCAACTCGCGCGGTTTTCTTCAGGTCCTCCCGCAGCTCACGCTCTTCCTCGGCACCGGCGCGCTCGCCTACGCCGCGTTTCGCCACGCCAACGCCACCAACTGGCCCACGTCCGTCCCGCTGCTGCTCGCCGCGCTGTTTGTCCACGGCACGCTCTCCAACTTCCTCGGCTCGGTCGGCCCCGTCCACGAACTCTGCCACAAGACGCCGTTCCGTTCGAAGGCACTCAACGAGTTTTTCCTGAAAGTGTTCTCCTTCCTCAGTTGGACCGACTATATCGCGTTCCGCCCGAGCCACGTTAAACATCACCAGGTCACCGTGCATCACGATCACGACGGCGAGGTCGTGCTGCCGCGCCACCTCGACTGGGAGTTCGTGCGGTTCTATGTCGCGATCCTCACAATCAATCCGAAATTCGCGTGGCGCCGCATCACCGCGCTTGGCCACGCCGCCGGCGGCCGCATCGCCGATGGCGAGCTCAACGGCGCGTGGCTCGAACGCGTGATGCCGGCCGACAATCTCGCGCTGCGCCGCGAGCACCGCCGCTGGGCGTGCACCGTGCTCCTTGGCCAGTTTGCGCTCGCGGCAATGTTCGTCGCGCTTGGCCATCCGTTCCTGATCCTGATCTTCAACTTCGGCACCTTTTACTGCCCGTGGTTCGCGCTGCTCTGCGGCCTGCCGCAGCATCTCGGTCTCTCGCCCAACGTCCCCGATTTCCGCCTCTGCTGCCGCACCTACACCTGCGGTCCGCTCGTCAGCTTCCTTTATTGGAATATGAACTACCACGTCGAGCACCACATGTTCCCGGCGGTGCCGTTCTACCATCTCCCGAAACTCCGCGCGGTGATCGCCGCCGATCTACCCGCCGCGCCGCACGGCCTCGTCGCCACCTGGCGCGAAATCGCCGTCATTCTCCGCCGCCAAAAATCCGAGCCGCTCTACGCCTTCGTCCCCGTGCTGCCCGGCGACGCGGGCGACCGGGTGGGGGACACGGCATTGGAACGCGAGGCCGCCGGCAGTCTCAACTGAAATCACCCCCTTATGCCCGCCTTACCCGCCTCCCTTCGCGCCGAGTTGCTCGCGCTCCTCGGTCCCGAGTATTTCATCGAGGGCGGTGAATCGCTCGCGACCCTTTCGCAGGATTACAACTGGTATTCGCCGGTGCTGAAGCCCCAGCTGGAGGCTCTCCGCGCCGACGCCATTGCGCGTCCGGGCAGCGTCGACGAGCTGCGTGCCCTGGTGGCCGCCAGCTTTCGCGCGGGCGTGGCGCTGACCGCGCGGGGCGGCGGCACCGGCAATTACGGCCAGTGTGTGCCGCTCCATGGCGGCGTGGTGGTGGATCTGACCCGGCTCACCCGCCTCCACTCGGTAGGCGGCGGAGTCGTGCGGGCGGAGCCCGGCGTCCGCCTCGGCACCATTGAGGTCGCCGCGCGCGCCGCCGGCTGGGAGCTGCGCTGCATGCCTTCCACTTGGATGAAAGCGACCTTGGGCGGGTTCTTCTGTGGCGGCTCGGGCGGCATCGGCGGCATTCGCTGGGGCGGTATCAGCTCCGAGGACAACGTGAAGTCGGTCACGCTGCTGACTTGCGAGGCGGAGCCGCGCCTGCTGCGGTTCGAAGAGCGGGCGGCCATCCCAAGTCTGCGCACTTACGGAACCACCGGTTTCATGGTGGAGATCGAGATGCGGCTCGCCCCCGCCATCGCTTATGAACAGCTGGCCTTCAGCTCACCCGACTGGGAGGCGCTCTTGGCCTGGAACGACACCGTGGCCCGGGACGGCGTCTGGCGCAAAAGGCAGGTCGCCCAGTTTCAATGGCCGATTCCGTCGTATTTCAAGCCGCTGAAAAAATATTTTCGCGACGGCGAGCACGTGGGGTTTTTACTGGTGGACCGCGCCCAGGGATCCGCAGCCATCGCCTCGGCACAAGCCGCCGGCCTGGCCTGCGTCTTTCAGCAGCCCCTGACGGATCCGCCAAAGTCGCCGCTGCTTTCCGATTACACCTGGAATCATACGACGTTGTGGGCGATCAAGAGCGACCCCGGCATCACCTATCTCCAATCCGGGTTTGGGCCCAATTTTCGCGAGCAGTTTGCCGCTCTGGAACGGCGCTTTCCGGGCGAGATCCTGCTGCACCTCGAATGGCTGGCCTCCGACCCGAAGCGCACAGTCGGGCCCGATGCCTCGCCTGAAGCGATCATCGTCTGTGGCATCCCGCTGGTGCGCTACCGCGATGAAGCCCGGCTCAACGCGATCACCACCTACTGCACTGAGATCGGCATCGGGCTCAATAACCCCCATACCGTTCACATTGAAAATACGGGACGCCAGCAGAACATGGCCTCGAAGCTCGAGCTCAAGGCCGAGGCGGACCCGCGCGGCTTGCTCAATCCGGGAAAAATGCGCACTTACCCCGTCAATCCCTTTACCGTCTCCTCCCCATGAAAAAGGAACTCATCTTCGCGGCCGGCCAGTCCGCTCCCCGGGGTGCCTATTCCCCGGCGGTCAAAGTCGACCTCGGCTCCGCGACCATGCTCTTCGTCACCGGGCAGCTCGCGCTCGACCCAGAGGGCAGGGCGGTCG
>JANXSC010000635.1 GCA_025352845.1 Opitutaceae bacterium | reverse complement strand
TGGCCCCACCGGGTTGGTGGCCATGAGCGTGGTGCCATCGTAGAACTCGACCTTCGCTAGGCCGCCCGCATCCGAGGCGGAAGCGATGATCGGGACCGTCTGTGCAGTTGTGTAGCTTGTCCCGCTCGCCGGGCTGCTGATTGATACGGTTGGCGGCGTTGTGTCGGTCGTCCTTGTCACGTTAATCGACAGCGGGTTCGATGCCGTCTTCTGCGGGCTGCTACTGTCCTGAACCGTGACGGTGAAAGGGACGGTGCCGGAGGCACTCGGCGTCCCGGAAATGGCACCCGAGGAGGAATTCAGCACCAAACCAAGAGGAAGGCCGCTCGGTGACACCGACCAAGTATAGGGCGTCAGGCCGCCACTCGCGGCCACACTCTGTCCGTAGCCGGTTCCGACCGTGCCCCCGGCGAGCGATGTCGTCGTAATCGACAGCGTAGGCGTCGTGGCAGCAAGTGTGGTGAACGAGAGAATGTTCCCGAGATTCCAGCCCTGTCCCTGTCCCACGTCAGCAGTGCTTCCGTTGCGTGCCCAAGCCCGGAAATAATAGGTGGTGCCTGGGATGAGCCCGGTCAACGTGGCGGAAAAATTATTACCGGACACCGAGATCGAAGCTGCCAAAACCGCCTGAGTCAGTGACGTGCTTGCGCCCCAGTCGAATCGCCGGTCCGTGATTGCTGAACCACCGTCACTGGTAATTGTCCCGTTGATCACGATGGACGTTGAGCTAGGCGATGTGGCAGCAACCGTTTGGACGGTTGGCACTGTCACCGGGTTGTAGTTCACGGTGAAGGCCTGCGTCTTCGTCGCCCCCGTGTTGTCGGTCAACGTCACCGTCCAGGTCAACGTGCCGGCGGGATCACCCGCGGCGGTCACGACCGGCCGCAGCGTCATCGACGTGTCCGAGTTGACTGTGACTTTGGAGTTCCAGCTCGCATCACCCTTGTTCCAGGTGGCCGAGCCGTTGACCGCGCCGCTCCAATTGAACGCAACCTTGGTGACGTTGTTGAAGTTGCTGCCCGCAGCCGTCGTCGTCGCCTGATAGCCAACCACACTCGTCGTAAACGAAGTCGGGGTCAGGCTCGTGAACGCGAGCGGGCTGGCCGTGGATGTCGTGATGAAGATCCCGTCACTCCCAAGACTCGTGCCTCCACTGTTGATGGCCACAGTCCGATAGTGATATGTCGTGTTCGAAGAGAGCCCGTTGACCGTGAAGGCGATGTTCTGGAGTGTCGTGCCAAAGCTACCCGCCAGGGTCGTGCTCCCGTAACTGGTCGTCAGACCATATTGGAAATACGCCGTCGTGCTGGCGCCATTGGGATTGATGTAACCGCTCAATGTCGCCGCGGTGCTCGTCACCGCCGTGGCGGCCAGTGTTTGTGCGGTCGGCGCAGCCACCACCTTCGAAATGCCAGTGTCCGCCACCCATCCATCGGCACCGGAATCCCAGTTAACACTCCACCATGTGTAAGTGGTGGCCGTTCCGCTCAGCACTGCGACCTGCGGTCCATTTACAATGCTGCCTTGCACGCCATTTGATTGAACTCCGACAATGGTGGCGCTGCCGGCGGCAGACCGCACATTGATTGCTCCTGCCGTTCCGTTGACTTGGACGCGGTCTCCAACCGCTAACCCAAACGCCACATTCGTCCACGCCAACAAGAGGCAGAAACAAAAACTGATAGCGGTGGTCCTTCCAGCGGGAACAGAGAAGGCGCGGTGTTCTAACTTTGAAGCGAGACGAACCGCGAAGGCATTCTTGGGGCAAAACGTAGCGAGAGCTGAGGTGGTTGATAGTTTCATATGCGTTTAGGGGTGGCGATCACACTTTGCCAGAAATGACCTCCGGGCATAATCGGGGAGGCTCCCGTAGATTTGCCTAGGGGAGTTCCGATTTCAGGTAACGGCCCCATCAGCAGCCTCGCGTAGCTAGATTCCTTTTGACGCCCTCTATCCAGCGGGAGAGCGTTCGGGTTGTAACGCGCCGCAATCCAGCGACCGCCGTTCCGCCCCAATCGTCCTCATGCCTGCGAAGGCGCCCCAATCAACCGAAGCGTGGTTCGAACTTCCCGACGGGCGCATTCACGAGATTCGGGGCGACTGCACCATCGGTCGACTGACTGACAATCACCTCGTGCTTCACGACACCGTCGTATCGCGCCACCACGCCCGCGTCACGCGCGCCCGGCCGGGCGGCTACCTGCTCTCGGACCTCGGCAGCGCCAACGGCACCTTTCTCAACCGGAGCCGGTTGATCGTCGCGAAACCCGCGCCGCTCGTCGATCGCGACGCTGTCACCATCGGCACGGTCCCCATTCGCTTTCGCCTCGCCGAGGAGGCGGCCAGCTTCGCCACGGAACGCGCCGCCGCTGCGGCGAACCGGAAAAAAATCCTCGTGGTGGGCGAAGCTTCCCTCGGCGGCGATGGGCTTCGCCGGGTCATCGACGCGCAGGCCCAGTTTGAAGTTGCCTGCCATGCACCCGACGCGATGCGCGCGCGACGGCTCCACGCCGAGTTGCATCCCGACCTCGTGCTCTTCGACGGTTCCACCGGCGCGGTCGGCACGTTTTCCCTGGTTCGCGACCTGATCGCCGCCGATTCCGAAACGCGGATTCTCGTGATCGTCGAACCCGCCGATCCGGACTACGTTTCGCGGCTGATGCGGGCCGGAGTGCTCGCCTGCGTGCTGCGCACCGATCCCGCCGACGAACTGGAGCGCGCGCTCACAAGCGCGGCCGCCGGCAGCGTTTACCTGAGTCGTCGTGTCGCCGCCATCGCGATGCGGCAGCTCGCCGGCTCGGACGAGGCCGGCCGCCGCGGCGGCCCGATGGGGCTCACCGATCGCGAGCTTGAAATTTTTCATCTCATCGGCGCCGGCCAGCCCAACCGCGACATCGCCGTCGGGCTCGGCATGAGCGTGAAGACGGTCGAAACGCACAAGGAGAACCTGAAGGTAAAACTCGGCCTCACCAGCGCCGCCGAACTTGCGGTGCGCGCACGGGCGTGGGTCGCGGGGCAAGCGCCGCCCAAGTAAACATCCCCGGGGCATTTGACAAACCACCGACCATGTCCTCACCACCTTCTTCGATTCTGGTAGCTGTGGCCGACGCACCACTCGCTCACGCTCGCAGCTACGCCAACCAAGCCGGAGCAAGCTCCGGGATATCGGACCCATTGCGAATGAATCACACTGCGCCGTTCGCACACATCGTCATTGCGCCGCCCCGATCACGGCGGCTAGCAATGCACTCCGCCTTGATTCCGATGCTGCCCAACTTCCGCCCCTTTCAGCGAGCCCGCGGCAGCGCGGTTAACGTGGCGGCCTTGGTGCTTGCCAGCATCGTTTTTCTGGCGGGATGCGCCTCTCCACTTCCGGTCATCTCCAATCCGCCGGGCGCGACCGCCGTGGTCGGCGGCAAGGAGATCGGTGTGACACCAACACAGGTGCAGCTTCCCGATCAAAAACCCACGCCGGTCGAATTCCGCAAGGAGGGATATTTCACGGAGTCTTTCGTTTTCCAGCCGGGCGCGAATCAAAAGCAGATCAGTGCGGACCTCGAGCCCACCACGCTGACCAAGAAGGTGGATTTCACGTCCAATCCCACGGGTGCAACCGTGACGATCGACGGTCGCGAGATCGGCAGGACGCCGTTGGCAGGCCACGAGATCACGTTCACGCGCGACTCCAAGGTCAGCCCTTGGAAAAGGCAGGCGCTCGTGATTTCAAAAACCAACTACCAGAGCGAGACGTTGCCATTGGTCGCGAGCATGAATGCGGTGCCCCGAGTCGAACTTTCTTTGCTCCGGGAAGACCGGGTTTACTCCGTTTCCGCTACCACAATCAGCGGCGACGCACTGAGTGCCGAGGTCACAGTCAACGGTGTGAAACTGGTGAACCCGACCCCGGTGGCGGTGCAGATTACATTCGCGCGCCCCGACAAATCGGCGCCGTGGCCGAAATTCGATGTCGCGGTGGAAATCCCCGGAAAATACAAACGCGTCGCTCTGAGCTGGGACTACCCCAGTTCCACCACCGTGGCGCTCAAGCTCGAACCGGTGGTTGAAATCGTCGCGACACTCGTGTCACCCGGACTGTCGATGACGCCGACCGGGATTGCACTGAAAGTTTCGCAAACCAAAGCCACCGCGATTCTCAGCACCCGGGAAACGGCCGACGGAGTATCCGACCTAAAACCGGTCACGATTTTCCCCCGGCAGGATCTGCTGGCGCCGCTTGTCAGCCGCCGCGACTCAATCAATTCCTACTGCGTGTCACCCGACGGACAGAGCGTGATTTTCAGTCTCACCGAGCACGACCAGCAGGGCAGTTACTTCTCAAACCTGTTCGTCAAGCGGGCGGACGATTCCGCGGGCGGCGTGACGCAGCTTACCGAGGGAAGCCGCTATCTCGATACCATGCCCTACATCGCCAACGACGGCAGCAACTACCTCGTGTTTGCCTCGAACCGCAGCGATCGAAACAAGCCCGACATTTTTCGGGCGAACCTCATCGACAACCGCCTGTCCGGGGGAATTTCCCGCCTGACTAACGACTCCCGGTATAACGTGGCTCCCTCCTACGGCGACAGCAACCGCCACCTTTTCTACCTTTCCACCGAGCCGAATTTCCCCCTGGCGGAACCGATCATCTGTAGCATCCGCATCGACGGTTCGCTGCCCACCCAGATGCCGATCAGCGCCACGGAGATCAGCAACGCCTTCGCCGAAAAAGTATTCTACGTGCGGATCGATGCGGACACGAAAACGAAGCAGATTTTCTCCATCACGGCCGACGGAAAACTGGAGACCGCCTTGATCAACCAGGAGGCATTCAAGAAGCACCACTGCTTCCAGCCCGCAGTCAGCCCGGATGGGAGCCGGGTCTTGTTTACCTCCGACCACGGGACCGACGACCAGGGCCGGTCGAACAACGATATCTTCCTGATCAATTCCAACGGCACTGGCTTGCAGCGGCTGACCAAAAACGGATCGGACGACATCATGCCGGCATGGTCTCCATCAGAGGAGAACGTCATTTTTTTCCTCTCCAATCGCGGCGGTGCCTACAACGTTTGGCGATTCAAGCTGATCGCTGGTTCCAAGTAGCGCCCCGCCCGTTCGCGGATTTCCGGGGCATGCCTCAGCCCAGAATCTCCAGCAGCCGCACGAAGAGCCGGTTCACCTTCGCCTGGTTTTCCTTCACAAGGTCCTTGAATTTCGCGAAGTCGATTTCCGTGCCCTCGAGGCCGTTCGCGTAATTGTCGATGAGCGCGAGGCTGTTGTAGCGCAATTCCGCCTCCGTGCAGAGGTCGGCCTCGTGCGCCGCGGTCATACCGATCACATCGCCCCAATCTTTCACGATGCGGATTTCCGCCTTGGTCTCGAAACGCGGGCCGCGCATCTGCACGTAGGTCTTGCCCGTGTGAATCGTGAACTCGGGCGCGAGCGCCGCGACGATCTTCGGGATGAGATTGTTCGCGATCACGGGCGCGCCGCCCTTGAGCTCGGTGTCGAAGAATGTCGCCGGTCCCTGCTGCAAGCCGACGTAGTCGCTGCACGAGACAAACGTCCCCGGCGGCAGATCTTTTTTCAGCGACCCGACGGAGTTGAGCGACACGACATCCTTGAACCCGAGTTCCGCCAGCGCCGCGATGTTCGCGCGGTAGTTGATCGAATGCGGCGGCAACGGAAACGCATAGCCGTGCCGGTTGATCAACACCTGATCGCCCCGGCTCTTGTAGGTGACGGCACCGTGTTTGGTCTCGATCGTCTTCACGTCCCACGCGGAGAACAGCGTGGAGTTGACGATGCTGGTGCCACTGACGAACGCGACTTTCATGCCGCGACTCACGCCGTCGCGGATGGCGATGACAACGCGAAAACTTGTCGCGCCATTTTCTGGAGCCGCGCCGCCCTCGGCGCGGTCGTCCCAACGCGCCGA
>JANXSC010000196.1 GCA_025352845.1 Opitutaceae bacterium | reverse complement strand
CGTCGAAGCCGATGCCGCCGAAAACGTAGAGATTCTTTCCGTCGCTCGCGGCCGCGCCCACGAACACGCCCGGTCCGGGCAAATCCGGCTCGCGCCGCCACGCCACACTCGCGCGCTCGGCGTCGAGATCGAGTGACCACACTTTCCCGCTCGGCGTTTTCGATGCGGGTGAGTCCAGTCCGCCCACGACGTAGAAGCGACGCCCGACGATCGCTGCCGCGCCGTAGCCGATCGCGTGCGGCAAATCCGGTAACGAGGCGAAGGCAAACCCGTCACCCTTCGCGCGCATTTCCCACACTTGGCGCAGGCAACCGGCGGCGTTGAGTCCACCCGCCACATAGATCGCGTCGGCGGTCATCGCGCCGGCAGCTCCACCCACTTGGGCAGGGAGGCGCGTGGCGTGCACCGTCCATTTTCCCTCCGGTGTCGCCAGCAGGAAAATCCGATCGCTAAACGCCTTCTCGCCTTTCAGCCAGAGCGGCTTGTCGGAAAACTGGGAGCCACCAGCCGCCACGAGGCGGCCGTTCAGCACGCCGGCAAACATTCCACCAAATCCGATACGATCGGGCAGCGGCGCGAGAAGTTTCCATCCGCCGAGATCCGCGGAGCGGGGAATATCGCCACTTGAGGCCGCGACGGAGCCAAGCAGAGTCGTCATAAGAAAAAATCGTCGGAGCGCGCGCACGCGGATCAGGTGGGTTTGATGGTGATGGTGACGAACCGGCCGTAGACATCGCGGTTCATCCCCTTGCTCCACGCGCCCAAATCGTAGGTGACGAAGACGCGGTTGACCGTGGGCGTTTCCTCGATGGCCATGTAGTGCGTCGTCAGCACGCCCGAGGTCATGCGCACGACGTTGCTCCACGTGTCGCCGTGGTCGCGGCTGATCGCGAGGTAGTTGCCGTTCCACGGATGCCGCGGCTCCTGCCAGCAGCCCTTCTGCGTGATGCGCACGCCGAAAGCCGCGACGAGCAGCCCGCCGCGGAGCTCGATCAAATCGGGGTCGACGACGGCGCCGGGAAGCTCCTCGAGATTCTTTTCATCGAGCAGACCCTTCTTGCCCTTGAGATGGCGAAACATGTCCACCCACAACTCGGTGCGATTGACGTCGAGATTGGCAAACACGCGCGGCCGGGCCCGCGTCCACGTGACGCCTTCGTCGTCGGAAACGCATTCGTAGAGTTCGCGCCCCGTGCGCATCTGACAAATCAACCGCCCGGCCTTCGGCCCCTGGCTCACGCGCACGATCACCGGTTCGCCAAATCCCTCGGTGCCGACCGCGGGATCGACCGCGATGGTCGAGACGAGTTTCCAGTGCTGGCCGCGATCATGCGAGCGAGCGAGCAGCACGCGCGATTTGACCATCCGCGGCTCGTAGGTGCTCGGGGTGGAGTCGCCGTCCAACCAACCGTAATACGTCGTGAGCAGGTCGCCGTTGGGGAGTTCGATAATCCGCCGGTGCAGTCGTTGCGCCTCGTGCGGGCGACCACCGTCGTCTTTCGACGGATAGGTGGAGCCGGGCAAATCAAAACTCACATCCTGCGGACCTTTCACTGTGCGCCAGTCGTCGTTCGACGTGTAGAGCTGCCCGATCGCTTCGCCGGGGCGCTTGCCCGGAGTGATGTAAGTGTCCAGCGAGAGAATCGTGCCGTCGCGCAACTGCACGATGCCGCCCTCCATGTTCAGGCCGTTGTCGCCGGGCTTGAGGGGAATGCGCGTCCACGTCTGGCCGCCGTCGCGCGAAACGACTGTGCCGAGCGCACTCGGATAGTGCATGCGCCCCGTGTCGACAGGTTTCTCCGGCAACTGCGCCTGCACGACGATGTCGCCCGATTTCATCACCAGCATCGAGGGCTGTAAACCGCCCGCGAGCACGAGCTGCTCCTCAGTGAATTCGAGGCGCAGCCGACCGTCGGCTTCGACCATCGTCGGAAGATTGGGCGCCGTTTTTTTCGGTGCGACCACCTCGGTCGCGGCAAGCGACGCCTTGGTGAACGGCAGCGTCGCCGCGAGCGTCGCGGAGCTTTTCAAAAATGTGCGTCGATTAGGCAAGGTCATGGTGCAGTAGTCGCCGTCGTGGGTTTCCAAAACGTGCCGCCGATAAAGTATTTTCCGAGCTGATTGTAGTAGTAGACCGTGAGCACGCGGCCATCGGCCAGCTCCAGCGATTCCGGGTAGCCGACGTCCCAATTGCCAAAATCATTGCGCAACTGCACCTCGGTCGCGACGTCCCACGTCACGCCGTTGTCGGCGCTGAAACAGGCGCGCACGCCGGTCGGGCGAGTGTGCGGAGTGCGAATCCCATACGTCGCCATCAGCCGCCCGTCGGAAAGCTGAATGAGGTCGGTCGGGTGCCCGATCATCTCGGTCTTCTGCACGGGCGACCACGTCTTGCCGTCGTCGTCCGAGTGCGTCATCCAGATCGCTTGGTCGGGTCCGTGATTGCGCAGCCCCGCAACTATGCGCCCCGTCTTCGTCCGCACGATGCCCGGCTCCATGAAGCCACCGAGTTTGCCGCCCGGGTCGCTCGCGATGGTGGAGAGAAACTTCCACGTCTTCCCCTGATCGGTCGAACGCACCATGATCGAACATGTGTTTTTCGCATCGGCTTTCGGATTCTTGCCGATCAAGCCCATGACAATCGAACCGTCGGGCAACTCGATGGGAGCGTCGGTCGGTCCTTCGACTTCAGGATAAGGCATCGCCGACGTGTCGACGAAAGCCGGCGCGGACCACGTATGCCCGTTGTCCTTCGAGGTGATCACGTAGCTGCCGATCCGGTGCAGGCCGGGGACAGTTAACGGGATGTTGTCGCCGTTCACCCCGCCCCAATTGTAGGAGCCGTCGGGCTTGTAGTTATTGTTGTAGAAAATCCCGACGACGATGGTGCCGTCGCGCAACTGCACGCCGCAGCCCTCGCGTTCATCGATCTCCTTCATCCCCGCGATTACCTGCCGGCCGCCCCACGTTTTTCCGCCATCGGTTGATCGCACCATCACCACATCGCCGTCGGGCGAGTAGTGCTCGGTGCTTTCCCGCGTCATCAGCAGCAGGTCTCCGTTTTGAAGTTTAATCAGGTCGGCCGGATGCAGATGGCGAAATCCATTCTGGTAGATCACCGTGTGCTCAAACCGATCCGTGCCCAGATTGGTTTTGTATACTTGGCTGGCCAGCATGTGCGTTTGCTGGTTGGTCACCGCCGCATCGCGCCGCAGGGCGTCGAGTTCGCCGGCCATGATCGCGGGCGTTTGCTGCAACGTGTCGGTGCGATGCTTCACCATGAACCAGCCGTTGGGCCAGGCGGGAAACGGCAGGAGCTCGACTTGCAGCACCGCCGGCTTTCCCTCCTCCACCGCCGACGCCGGCACAGTCAGTTGGTAGACGCCGCTGTTGCCGTTGAGTTCGAGCTGACGATGGGAATTGAAATAAGGATATTCGATTCGCCGGGACAGGTATTTGAGTTCGTAGCCGCCCTCCCTCCAGTTAAAATCCCGGCTCAATCCGATCCGGAACGTCAGCGCGTATTTTCCGTTGACGGTGAG
>JANXSC010000610.1 GCA_025352845.1 Opitutaceae bacterium | reverse complement strand
ACTTCGCGCGGTTTCTCGCCGCAGCCGGTCTCCGGGCCGAGGCGCTCGCCAATGTGGAGACCGCGCTGGCGACTCCAAGCCGATTTTCCCGAGGCGCAGGCCGAGCGCGAACGGCTGCGCGCGCTGAACCGATGAACGGGTCGGTGTTTCGGATTTGTAGGGCTCGACCTTGGTCGATGCCCCGCCCCGGAACGCGACTGCCATCCGGCCTGAGCAAGCTCAGGCCCTACCGTCCGGGTGCAACGGGATCCCGCCGACTACTTCTTCGGCGGCACGACGCTGTTGCCCGAGGGCCGCGCCGATTGCCACGCGATCATCCGCCATACGCCGGCTTCGTTGCGCCAGACCGAGAGGTAGCGCAGCGTGACCTCGGACCAATCCGGACCGAGCCGCTTCCGCATCGTCTGCACGCCGAGAATCACCACCGACTCGGGCGTGACCTGCATCATCTCCACGGCCGAGGTTTTCACGTCGGCGTAGGCGGTATCGCCCGCGAGGAGATTCTTCACGTAGTCGGCCTTCGACTCCACGCGCCCGTCGGAATGCACGAAGCGCAATTGATCCGACATGAGGTTGCCGAGCGCCGTGGCGTCACCCACCATCATTGCGGCCAGCCGCGCGTTGTCCGCGCGGAGCGCGGCGAGCACGGGCAGCTCGGCACCGCGAATGGCGCCCACCGCGAGTCCGGCAAAAATCACCCAAAGCAAAAATCGTTTCATAGCGGAAAGGTTTGAAAGTAGGGCGGGTCTCAGACCCGCCTTTGGCGCGTGAAAGAGCGGGTCAAAGACCCGCCCTACCCCCAGACACCCGAACTGCGGCAGATCTTTGGGTAATCTCATTGGTGGTTGGAAACTCCCTCGCTCACGTCCGATACGCGTCGCGCAACACCTGCATCGTGTGCCGCACGCGCACGGGCGAGCCGAGCTTCTCAAGATGCGCGCGCACCTGCGTGAGACACCCGATGTTGCCCGTCGCCACCACCGTCGCGCCCGTCGTGATCGCGGCCTGCGCCTTTTGCGCGCCGAGCGAGTCCGCAATCGCGGGTTGGTCGAGATTGTAGGTGCCGGCGCTGCCGCAGCACAGGTGGGCATTCGCAATCTCGCGCAACTCCACCCCGGGGATCGCGCGCAACAGATCGCGCGGCTCGGCGCGGACGCCCTGCGCGTTGGCGAGGTGGCAGGCGTCGTGATACGCGATCGCCTGCGGCGTCGCCCAGCCCGCCGGTTTTTCGCGCAGTCCGAGCTTGGTGAGAAACGCACTCACATCGACGACGCGCTTCCGAAACGACTCGGCGCGCGCCTCGTCCGGCGTGCCGCGCAAAATCAGATGATACTCGTGCATCGCCGAACCGCAGCCCGCGGCGTTGGTGAGAATCGCATCCACATCCGCGGGAAAAGCGTCGAGATTTTTTCGCGCGAAGGCCTGCGCGGCGCGCAAATCGCCCGTGTGCCACGCGAGACCGCCACAACAGCCCTGCGCTTCCGGCACGACGACTTCCACGCCGTTGCGCGTGAGCACCTCGATCGTCGCGACGTTGATGTCCGGCTCGAGCACCTGCTGCGCGCAACCCGCGAGCAGCGCCACGCGCGCGCGGCGTTCGCCCTTCGCCGGCGACACGCGCGGCAGCGTCACCGCCGGCGGCACTTCGCGCGGCGCGAGCACGAGCATCGGCCGCAACACCCCGGGCACGAGCGCGCCGAACAGGCGCCCAAGCTTCGCGCCGCGCAGCGCGAGTCGGAAACGCGCGGGAAACGGAATCGTCTGCGCCGCGAGCCAGCGGCGGATTTTTTCGGCCGCCGTCCGCGGCGTCTTCGCCGCGACGGTCGCGCGATACGGACTAATCAGATCGCGATACGGCACGCCGCTCGGACAAGCCGGTTCGCACGCGAGACAACCGAGGCAGCGGTCGATATGCGGCTGCGCGGCGGCGGCGGGCAGCGTGCCTTCGAGCACCTGCTTCATCAGCACGATCCGCCCGCGCGGCGAATCCATCTCCTGCCCGAGTTCCTGATAGGTCGGACACGCCGCGAGGCAAA
>JANXSC010000604.1 GCA_025352845.1 Opitutaceae bacterium | reverse complement strand
CCGAAAAAATCAAAGCCTCTTACAGGCATATATTCAGCTGCACACAGCCGGTTTGCCGCGAAAATTGGTCACTGCGCGATTAGCAAAATCTTCGGCGATAATTATTCAGCGCTTTCCTAAAGTCCATTTGTTAGAGGACGTTGGTATCATCGGCTTCGTTGCTACACTCTCATTCGGTTCATCAAAATAGTTGCTGGCGCGCGCATGATCCCGTGTCAGAATGCAACTCATGCCTCAGAATCCCGACGTTCGCTGGCGGCAAAGATTTCAGAGTTTTCGCAAAGCCTACGCCCAATTATCCGCCGCAGCGGATTTGGCGAAGCAACGAAAGCTATCCGATCTGGAGCAGCAGGGCCTGATTCAGGCCTTTGAGTTCACCCACGAACTGGCGTGGAACACCCTCAAGGATTTTCTGGAATCGCGCGGTGCGGCCAATCTCTATGGCTCGAAGGACGCAACGCGCGAAGCCTTTGCCCGGGGATTGATCGCCAATGGCGATGAATGGATGACGATGATCCAAGCCCGCAACCGCAGCAGCCAGACCTACAACGAAAAAACCGCCAAAGCCATGGGCGATGCTATCCTCGCCGGCTTTGTGCCGGAATTTGAGGCCTTTCGAGTCAAGTTCACCGAGCTTGAAACAAAGGAACCATGAACTCGCGTCACGACCTGTCGGGAAAAACCCTAGAGCAGATCACCGGAGTGCTGGCGGGCTTCCTTGAGGTGGAAAGAGCGGTGCTCTTTGGGTCGCGAGCGAAGGCCACGCACCAGCGCGGATCCGACATCGATCTCGCCCTTGTGGGCCCGGCCCTCGACTGGCGCACGGTCGGGAAAATTTATGATGCACTGGATGATCTGCTCCTCCCTTATCGCTTCAGTCTGATTATCTACGACGGCAACACCGACCCCGAGGTCGCCGCGCACATCGCCCGCGTGGGAATTCCTCTTTTTCACCGCGAGCGCTCGACTGTCGATCTAGTCAGGCAATAGGGGGCGGCGCGATGCCGGCGCAGTTCCCCCCAAAGCTGGCAAGCGCGAGCCAGATTCGGCGCAGTCCCAGACCTACTTCAATCGCCCCATCACTTCGCCGAGCAGGTAGATTGAGCCGGTGACCACGACCACGTCGTCAGGGCCGCCGGCGGTGCAGCGGTCGGGTGACGGAAACAAATCCCCCACGGTGTTGCGCACGAGGCGGCCGCGGAAGCTGGCGGGCAGGAGGGATTCGAGTTCCTCGTGCGAGCACGCGCGTGGCTGCTGCGGCACGACGAAGTGAATCTCCCGCGCGTGGCGCGCGATGGCCTCGATCAACGGACGCGCGCGCGCGACGCCGAGCACGCCGGTGATCACGATGGGCGCGCGGCCGGTTTCGGCGACGAGGTGTGCAAGACTGGACTCAAGCACCTGCGCGCCCTCGGGATTGTGCGAGGCATCGAGGATTGCGAGCCGACCACCGATCGACACGCGTTGCCAGCGGCCGGGCCAATCGACGTGCGCGAGGCCGCGCGCGATCGCGGCGTCGGAGATTTTCCATTTCGCCGGCAGGGCGCGCGCAGCGAGTGTGGCGGTCGCGGCGTTCCAGCGTTGGTAATCACCCTCGAGATTCGTATGCGGGTAGCGTTCCAACGCCTCGCCGAATTCTCCAACGACCGAAATCACCGGGGCGCCGCGCTGGGCCGCGATCGCCCGAATCGTTGCTTCCGCCGCCGGCGGCACGCGGCCGAGCACGACAGGGCGGCCGGGCTTGATGATGCCGGCCTTCTCGGCGGCGATTTTCTCCAGTGTGTCGCCGAGTAGCTCGCAATGATCCATCGCTATGGAGGTGATTACGCTCACCTCGGGCGTCACGATGTTCGTCGCATCGAGCCGACCACCAAGGCCCACTTCGATCACCGAAATATCGCAGTGTTTCCGAGCAAACTGCAAAAACGCCATCGCCGCCATGAATTCAAAAAAACTTGGCTGATCGTCGGAATTTTTCGTGGTAATTTTCTCCGCCAGGGGCCGGAGTTCGGCCACATAATCGGAGATTTCCCGCGGCGTGAGCATCGCGCGATCAACCTGCACGCGCTCGCCGAGCTGCACGAGATGGGGCGAGGTGAAGAGACCCGTCCGCCAGCCGGCCGCGTGCAAAATGGCATCAAGCATCGCGGCGACGGAGCCCTTGCCATTGGTGCCGGCGACGTGGAGGCACGGCACCGCGCGCTCCGGATGTCCGATTGCCGCCGCAAGCACCGCCATGCGGTCGACGCCGAACTTCGCGCCGCGCGCCTTCTGCGCGAACAAATAGTCCGCGACCGCCGCCTGATCGGCCGGTTCGGGTGGGCGCATGACGGCGGCGAAACGCTTCAGTTGGTGGCCGATGCCGACATGGCCGCTTTTTTCCGCAGATGCAGCGCCGAGAGCAGCGCGTGCAGGCGCTCGCGCATTTCGAGCCGGTTCACGATTTGATCGACGAGGCCGTGCTTGAGCAGAAATTCTGCGGTTTGAAATCCGGCCGGCAGAGTTTGCTTCGTCGTGTCCTTGATCACACGCGCGCCGGCAAATCCGATTAGGGCACCGGGCTCGGCAAGGATCACATCGCCGAGGGTGGCGAAGCTCGCGGTCACGCCGCCCATCGTGGGATGCGTGAGCACGGAGACGAACGGCAGGCCCGCCTGAGCGAGCCGGCCGAGCGCGGCGCTCGTTTTCGCCATCTGCATCAGCGAATAAATTCCCTCCTGCATGCGCGCGCCGCCGGAGGCGCTGAAGATGATGCACGGCAGGCCGCGCTTGGCGGCGACTTCGATGGCGCGGGTGATTTTCTCTCCGGCCGCAGCGCCCATCGCACCGCCGCAAAAGCGAAAATCCATCACCGCGACCGACACTTCCAGGCCGATAATTTTCCCCACGCCGCAAATCACGGCCTCGGGCAGCCCGCTGTCCTTTTCGTAGCGCTTGAGCCGGTCGGGATACGGCTGCGAATCAACAAACTTCAGCGGGTCGCTCGACTTCACCCCGGAGTCCGCCTCCACGAAGGTCTCGGGATCGAAGAGCCCGGCGATGCGCGCGCGCGCGCCGATGGGGAAATGGTGCCCGCTTTTCGGCGCGACCATCTGGTTGTCCTCGACCTCCTTGTTGAACACGATGTCCCCGGAGACCGGGTCTTTCGTGTAGAGGCCCTTGGGGATGTCCTTTTTCCGGGTCTTGCGAACCGAGTAAGTCGGTTTGTCGAAATGCATACAGGTCAGCCGTGGCCAAACGTGACGACGTCGAGGTTCAACGCGCCCGCGCGCCGCAGCGTGCGTGCGCAGCTGTTGAGCGTGGAACCCGTCGTGAAAACGTCATCGACCAAGACATAGTGAATAGCCGAATCAATGGCCGCACCCCGGGCCAGTGCAAAGGCATTTTTCAGGTTGGCCATGCGCGTGCGCCGGTCGAAAGCAGTTTGGGTTTGCGTATCGACGGCGCGACGGAGCAGCGGCGCGACGCGCGTCTCCCCACCCGCGACACGGGCAAGCGTCTCCGCCAGCAGCATCGCTTGGTTATAGCCGCGCTCGCGCGCTTTGCGCGGATGCAGCGGCACCGGCACGAGAGTCGCACCGCGGACTTGCTCCAAGACGTGCGGCGACCGGCGAAACACCTCCGACATATCGGCGAGCACGTGCAGGCCGCGGTGATATTTCAATTCAATCACCAGGGACCGCACGGCGCCTTTGAACAACACCGCGGTGCGCCCCTCGCGAAACGCCGGCTCGAGGCCCTCGCACTTCACGCACATCCGCTCGCCCTCGACCACACCGTAGAACGGATGCCCACACGTGGTGCAATGCGGCGGCTGCACAAAATCGATCTGCGCGACGCAGCGCGTGCAGAGATGACGGAAGCGCCCGCCCTTCTCACCCGCAGCGCCGTTGGCGTTGGTTTCCGTTTCAACCAGCGCGCGGCAATGCACGCAGGTCGGAGGGAAAACCACATCCGCCAGGCCGGCCGCAAACTGCCGCAACGATAATTTCATGGCCAATCGCGCCGACCGCGCTCAGTAAAACACCTTGGTTAAAAACAGTCCCTGCGGCGGCGCGGTCAGCACCGCCGGCACGCGTTGCCCCGCCCGCAACAGCGCCCGCACGTCAGCCACCGTCAGCCGGCCTATCCCCACGGCCACGAGCGCGCCCGTGAGACTGCGCACCATCTTGTAGAGGAAGCCCGGCGCCTCCGCAGTGATTCGGATGCGGCGTCCCACCCGCACGACGTCGAGGCGCGTCACCTCGCGCACGGTGTTCTCGCGACCGGTGCCGTTGAGCGCGATAAAGGCCCGGAAATCGTGTCGCCCGCGGAGCACGGCTGCCGCCGCGCACATCGCGTCGAAATCAAGCGGACGGAAAACCGGCCAGCAATAAGGTCGCGTGAACGGATCCGCATCACCGATATGCACGAAATAGTCGTAGCGTTTGCGCTTCACGCTGAACCGCGCGTGGAATTTTTCTGACACCGGGCGCAGCGAGATGATCTGGAGCGCGTCCGGAATGCGGGACCGCAGCGCCGCGAGGAGTTTGTCCGCCCCGTGACGCCAGGCCGCGTCGAAGTGAAAAACCTGGGCTCGCGCATGCACCCCCGCGTCGGTGCGTCCGCTCGCGTGGGCATGCACGACCTCCCCGAAAATCTCCGTGAGCCGCGCCTCGACGGCATCCTGCACGCCTTTCTTTTGATCCTGGCTCTGCCAGCCAAGAAAGGCGGACCCATCGTAGGCGCAGACACATTTCCAGCGGCGGGATTGAACGGGACTCGGGACAGACATCGTCCGGAGATTGCGGACCCGCACCCGCGCTGTCCAAAGTGTTTTCACGTCATGGCTCAACCTCGCTACCGCCACATCATCTGGGACTGGAACGGCACGCTGCTCGACGACTTCGACTACTGCATCGGCGTCATGAACGGCCTGCTCGCTCGTCGTAGTCTGCCGCTGCTCGATCGCGCGCGTTACCACGCCGTCTTCGATTTCCCCGTGCGCGACTACTACGCGCGGCTCGGTTTCGATTTCACGCGCGACAGTTTTGAGCAACTGAGCGTGGAGTTCATCACCGCCTACGATGCAAACCGCCTGACGTGTCCGCTCCACGCGGGCGCCGCCGATCTTCTAGGCGCGGTGCAGGACGCGGGAGTCACCCAATCCATTCTTTCCGCCTATCGGCACGAAACGCTCATCCAGATCGTCGACCACTTCGGTCTCCTACCCCGCTTCATCCGGCTCACCGGGCTCGACAACATCTTCGCGCACAGCAAGGCCGAACTCGGCCGCGCATGGATCGAGGAACTCGCGCTGCCCCGAGAAGATGTGTTGCTGATCGGCGACACGCTGCACGACCTTGAAGTCGCGCAGGCCATCGGTATCAACTGTGTGCTCGTGGCCGCCGGCCATCATCCCACGCATCGGCTCTGCGCCCGCCATGGTCACGTGGTTGAGAATCTGGCCGCCTTGCGCGCCGAGGGTTTCCTTCTGCGCAGCTGAACCACCGGCCTACTCTTGATCTTCCGGCGGTGGCGCGGGAA
>JANXSC010000574.1 GCA_025352845.1 Opitutaceae bacterium | reverse complement strand
CACGGGCGTCCCGCCCGTGGGTTCGCTCGAACACGGGCGGGACGCCCGTGCCACAAATCAGATCAGTCTCCGCGGCGACGACGAGGATTTCGACAACACCGCCTACGTCATCCCACCCGCGCAGCAACGCGCCACGATCCTGTGGATCGGATCGGATGGGGCGGAGGATGCGAGGCAGCCGCTGTTTTTCCTGCGCCGGGCGTATGCCGAGACGCCGCGTGTCGCCGTCCGGGTGATTGCCAGCGCGCCGACGGCACCGCTGCTGCTGGGCGATGTGCAGGAGGCAAACGCGATTTTCGTGGTCGATGCGATCTCGACCGAGACGGCCGCGGCGCTGCGCGAGCAGGTGCTTGCCGGCAAGACGCTCATCGTCGCGCCGAAATCTGCGGCGCTCGCGCCGACGCTTGGCGCGCTGCTCGGGCGGCCGGAGCTTACGCTCACGGAGAGCCGCCCGGCGAATTACGCGATGTTCGCCGAGATCGATTTTCAGCACCCGCTCTTCGCGCCGTTCGCCGATCCGCGCTTCAGCGATTTCACGAAGATCCATTTTTGGAAATACCGGAAACTCGACGTGAGCGGCGTCGCGGGCGCGCGCGTGGTCGCGAAATTCGACTCTGGCGATCCAGCGCTCGTCGAGGTGCCCGTCGGCAAGGGCCGCATCTACGTGCTCACGAGCGGCTGGCAGCCCGAGGAAAGCCAGCTCGCGGTGTCGTCGAAATTCGTGCCGCTGCTGTGGTCGTTGCTCGAACAGGCGGGCGGCGTGGCGAGCTTCACGACGCAGTATACGGTCGGCGACAAGGTCGCGTTGCCCGCCGACGGCACCGCGACGGGTGTGCGCACGCCGACGGGAACAGTCGTGGCGCTCGCGCCGAAAGCGACTGAGTTTGCCGAGACCTTGCAGCCGGGTATTTATCAATTGGAGGGCGGCGCGAAGCCGCTGCGCTTTGCGGTGAACCTCGATCCAAACGAGAGCCGCACCGCGCCGCTGGCGGCGGACGAGCTGGAGCAACTCGGCGTGCCGGTGGCGCGCGCGAAAACGGACATCGCGGTGCCGTTCGAAAACAAGACGCTGCTCCAGGGCATCGAGGCGGAAAACCGGCAGAAACTTTGGCGTTGGTTTGTCGCGGCGACCCTCGCCGTGCTATTGATCGAGTCGGCGCTCGCGGGTTGGACCGCGCGCCGGCCCGGAGGAGAAACCCAAGAGGTGACACCATGAATGAAGACTTCCTGAAATCGCGGTTGCAGCGGGTGGCGCGGCGTTACCAGTGGGTGGCGATGTGGCGGAGCCTGGCCGCGTGCTGGGCCGGTGCCGCGCTCACGGCGGTGGCCGTGGTATTTCTCCAACGCGCGACCGGGCAGACGTGGCCGCTCGCGCTGCCGTTGCTGCTGGCGCTGGCCGGCGGCGCGGCCGTCGTGCTCGGCGTCCTGAATTTTTCCCGTGCGCCGGACCTGCGGTGGATTGCGACGAAGATCGAGGCGAAGCACCCGGAGCTGAACGGCGTTTTGCTCACCGCGATCCAGCAGCAGCTCGATGCGAAACAAGAGCCGGGCTATCTCCAATACCGCGTGATCCAAGAGGCGACGTCGCGCAGCCAGCAGCAGGATTGGCGGCAGGTGGTGCCGGGCTCGCGTTTCCTCGTCGGGCAATTGATCCACGTCGTCGCGCTCGGGTGCTTTCTCTACGCGCTCTCCGGCCTGCGCGTCGCGCGGATTCACGGCGAGACGCCGAAGTGGGTCGGCACCGACGGCGTCTCCGTCACGCCCGGCGACACGAGCATCGAGCGCGGCGACAGCCTCGTGGTGCTCGCGCGTTTCGGGGGAGCGCTGCCGCCGAATGTCAGTCTCGTCATCCGCGAAAACGGTGCCGCGCAACGCTCCGTCACCCTCGTGAAGAGCCTCGCCGATCCGGTGTTTGGCGGGAGCGTGCCGGAAGTGGCGAGCGACCTCACCTACCATCTTGAATATCGCGGTGAGAAGACGCGCGAGTTCAAGGTCAGCGTCTTCGAGCACCCGAAGCTCGTGCGCTCCGATGTCGATTTGAAATTTCCCGGCTACACCAAGCTCGCGCCGAAGCACATCGAGGACACGCGGCGCGTCAGCGCCGTTGAGGGCACCACGCTTGATTTCGCGCTGCAACTCAACAAGCCCGTGAAGTCGGCCAAGCTCGTCGCGCGCAACAAGGAGAAGACCGAGGTGCCGCTTGTCGTCTCGGCGGACAAGGCCGTGGCGGCGCTCGGATCGTTCGTGCCGACGAAGAGCCAGAGCTACGACCTGCAGCTCGTCGACGCCGAGGGCCGCGCGAACAAAGTCGCCGCGCCCTTCGTGATCGATGTGCAGCCGAACCGCGTGCCCGAGATCAAGCTCGCCTCGCCGCGCGGCGATGTGCGGCCGTCGGCGCTCGAGGAAGTCGCGTTCGAGGGCACGGTGTGGGACGACTTTGGCACCGGGGCCTTCGGCCTCGCGTATGCGGTCGCGGGCGCGGAGCCGAAGTTCATCGAACTCGGGCGCGACGGCGGCGCGAAGGAGAAGCGCAGTTTCAATTACCTGATGAAGCTCGAGGAACTCGGCGCGAAGCCCGACGATCTCATCTCGTGGTTTGCGTGGGCCGAGGACACCGGGCCCGACGGCCTGGTGCGCCGCACGAGCGGTGATCTTTATTTCGCGGAGGTGCGGCCCTTCGACGAGATTTTCCGCGAGAGCCAGAACATGGAGTCCGGCGACGAGGAGCAGCAAAAGCAGCCGCCCGGCCAGCGCAACCAGGCGCGCAAGCTCACCGAGCTGCAAAAACAAATCATCAGCGCCACGTGGAAACTCCAGCGCACCGGCGCGACGGGCAGCTACGCCGAGGACGCCAAGGTCGTGGGCGACGCGCAGGCGCAGGCGCTCGCGCAGGCGGAGGAGACCGCCGAGGAGGCGCGCGCGCCGCGGCAGCAGGCGCTCTGGAAAACCGTCACCTCCGAAATGGAGAAGGCGATCGAGAAACTGAAGGACGCCGCGAAGGAACCCGCGCCACTCGCGCAGGCGCTCCCCGCCGAGCAGGCCGCGTATCAGGCGCTGTTGAAACTTCAGGCGCGCGAGACGCAGGTCACGCGGCGCAACAGCAAGGGCGGCGGTGGCGGCGGCGGCGCGGCGAACCAGCGCCAGATCGATCAACTGGATTTGAAGCAGTCGGAGAACCGCTACGAGACGCAGCGTCAGGCCAAGGCGCCGGAAAACAAGGAGCGCCGCGAACAGCTCGCCGTCATGAACCGGCTGCAGGAGCTCGCGCGCCGCCAGCAGGATCTCAACGAGCGGTTGAAGGAGTTGCAGACCGCCTTGCAGGAGGCGCAGACCGAGAAGGAGCGTGAGGACGTGAAGCGCCGGCTCAAGCGCCTCGAGGAAGAGCAGCGCCAGATGCTGGCCGATGCCGACGAGGTGAAGCAGCGCATGGACCGGCAGGAAAACCAGTCGCAGATGGCCGACCAGCGCCAGCAGCTCGACCAGACGCGGCAGGATATTCAGAAAGCCGCCGACGCCGCGGCCGACGGTTCCGTCGCGCAGGCGCTCGCCTCCGGCACGCGTGCGCAGCGTCAGCTCCAGCAAATGCGCGACGAGATGCGCAAACAAAACTCCAGTCAGTTTGCCGAGGATCTCCGTGACATGCGCACCGAGGCCCGCGAACTCTCCCGGCAGCAGGAGGAACTAGGCCAGAAGCTCGATGAACTTGCCAAGGGCGGCGCCCAGCCCAAGCGCAAATCGCTCGGCGATTCCGGCGAAGACAAGGAACTCGGCGACAAACTCACCGAGCAGAAGGAGCGGATGAACCGGCTCGTCGACAAGGCCACGCAGATTTCAGAGCAGGCCGAAAACACCGAGCCGCTGCTTTCGCGCCAGCTCTACGACAGCGTCCGCAAGGTCACGCAGGACGACACCAACGCCGTCAAACAGACCCGTTCCGAACTCGCCAACAGCGGCCGCCTCCTGCGCTCCACCGATGATCAGCTGCAAAAGCTGACCGAGCGCGAGCAGGGCGGCAAGGCCCTCGACCTCACCCGCGCCATGCTGAACGAGGGCAATCTCCCGCAGGCCCGCCAGGCCGGCCAGCGCGCGCGCGGCGAGATTGATGATTTGAAACGCGGCGTCGAGCGCGCGGCCGAGAGCATCCTCGGCGACGACGCGGAGCAGTTGAAGCTCGCCCAATCCGAACTCGATGCGCTCACCGATCAATTGAAGCGCGAGATCGCGCAGGCTGGTGGCGCGGGCCAGCAGGATGGTGCCAAGCCCGGCCAACCGGGTCAGGGCGATCAGCGCCAAGCCGGCACCCAGGGCGAAAACGATCCCTCCGCCGCGGGCGGCGCGGGCACCGAACCCGGCCAGCAACCCGGTGAGCAGGGGCAGCCTGGCCAGAAAGGTCAGGGCCGTAAGCCCGGCAAGAGCGGCGATCGCTCCCAGAAGATGGCCGGCGGAAATCAGCCGGGTCAGCAGCCCGGACAACAACCGGGCGAGGGTGGCCAGCAACCCGGCGAGCAACCCGGGCAGGGCCAAGGGCAGGGCGCTGCGCCGCAGACAGCGCAGGCCGGTGGCCAGCAGGGTGGAGGCGGCGGCCAGCAAGGCGGAGACGCGCAGCAGCAGGCGGGTCAGCGCGGCATGCAGCCCGGCCAGATCGCGGATGCTCGCGGCCAGCGTCCGCAGATTGGAAACAATCAGCGCGGTGGCGGCGGTGCGAACCGTGGCGGCAATTTCAATATCGATAATATTCTTAACAGTGGTGGCGGCTACGGCGGAAATTTAGGCGGTTTCGAGGACGGCCGCGCGAACGTCGGCCCGATCACCGGTGGCGATTTCAACCGCTGGTCCGAGCGCGTGCGCGACGTCGAGGAACTCGTGGACACACCCGAGATGCGCAAGGCCGTGGCTGCGGCACTCGAGCGCGCGCGGACGATGCGCCGCGATTTCCGGCAGGAACAAAAAAAACCCGACTGGACCGTGGTGCAGTTGGAAATCCTCCAGCCGCTCGTCGAGGTGCGCAACCGCGTCGCCGAGGAACTCTCCCGCCGCGACAACAAGGATTCGCTCGCCCCCATCGACCGCGACCCGGTGCCGACGCGTTTCGCGGAATCCGTTCGGCGCTATTACGAGGAGCTGGGGAAAGACAAATAAGCGCTGCGCGCCAAATCACAAAATGCCTAATTCCAGACCCCAAAGAAATCTCCACTCCATAGGACGCCTAAAAAAGCCTGTCATTTTGAGCGCAGCGAAGAATCCAACGGGTCATTCTCACCCCGCAAGACTCCACGTAAATCCCATTGGATTCTTCGCGCTGCTCAGAATGACAAAATGCTTTTGTCAGCCTCTGGAGTTTCGTTGGCGTTTGAACCTTGGCGTTTGAGATTTCTTCTCGCGTGTCCACTTCCCTCACGTTCTCCGGTCTCAACTGGCTCTGGCCCGTGCTCGGCTTCGGCTTGGTCGCCGTGCTGGTGCTCGTGTGGAGCTACCGCGCGGCGGCCGGGCATCCGCTGCGTTGGGTTTGCCTCGGGCTCAAGGCCGCGGGGATCGCGGCGCTCGCGCTCTGTCTGCTGGAGCCATTGTGGCTCGGCCAGCGCGCGCGGCCGGGCGCGAATCTTTTCGCCGTGCTCGCCGACAACAGCCAGGGCCTGCAAATCCGCGACCAGGGCGAAACGACGACGCGCGGCGACGCGCTGCGCCGCCTTGTCGATCCCGTGGTGTCGCCGTGGCAGACCTCGCTCGCGACGACGTTCGATGTGCGCCGTTACCTTTTCGATGCGCGACTGCAGGCGTCGAAGGATTTCGGCGAACTTAATTTCGAGGGCCGCTCGACCGCGCTCAGTTCGGCGCTGCGCACGCTGGGCGAACGCTTCCAAGGCCGTCCGCTCGCCGGCGTGCTGCTGCTCACCGACGGCAACGCCACCGATCTCGCGAATGGCGCGTGGCCGGATCTGAAGGGCCTGCCGCCGATTTATCCGGTCGTGATCGGGCGGAGTGATGCGGTGCGTGACATCGCGGTGCAGCAGGTCGCGGTCAGCCAGACTTCGTTTGAGGATGCGCCGGTGTCGGTGCAGGCCGATGTCCTTGCGGCCGGTTATCGGGGCAAACCCATCGTCACCCGCCTCGTCGACCGCGCCGGGAAAACAGTGCAGGAGCAGACGGCCGAGGCGCGCGCGGATGGCGAGACGCTGGCGTTTCGTTTTCAACTGAAGCCGGAGCAACCGGGCCTCACGTTTTATCAAGTGCGCGCGAGCGCGCAGGCCGAGGTGGCGACCACGCCGACGACGCCGGGAGCGGCGGAACCGAAGACCGAGGAGGCCACGCTCGCGAACAACCAGCGCGTCTTTGTCGTGGATCGCGGGCAGGGTCCGTTTCGCGTGCTGTATGTCGCGGGCCGGCCGAATTGGGAATACAAGTTTCTCAACCGCGCGATCTCGGCCGACGAACAGGTGCAGTTGGTCGGGCTGATCCGCGTGGCGAAGCGCGAGCCGAAGTTCGATTTTCGCGGGCGCGCGGGCGAGACGAGTAATCCGCTCTTCCGCGGCTTCGGCCAGCAGGCGGCCGAGGATGTGCAGCGTTACGATCAGCCCGTGGTGGTCCGGCTGAATGTGCGCGACGAGCATGAACTCAATGCCGGTGGGAATAAATTTCCGCGCACCGCCGAGGAACTCTACGCCTACCACGCGGTGATCCTCGACGATGTGGAGGCGGAGTTTTTTTCCCTCGAACAGGCGCAGCTCCTCCAAAAATTTGTGTCCGAGCGCGGGGGCGGCGTGCTGATGCTCGGCGGCATGGAGTGTTTCCGAGAGGGAAAATATTTCCACAACCCGATCGGCGAGATGCTCCCCGTCTATCTCGATCCCGACGACGGTCCGGAGCCGGAGCCGCCGGGACCGGTGAATATGCAGCTCGCGCGCGAGGGCTGGTTGCAGGCGTGGGCGCGGCTCCGTGACAACGAGGCCGACGAACGCGCGCGCCTCGACGGCATGAGGAAATTCGACGTCGTGAACCGCGTGCGCGGCATCAAGCCCGGCGCGAGCGTCATCGCCACCGTGCGCGACGAAAAAGGCGCGGAGCTGCCCGGCCTCGCGATCCAGCGCTTCGGCCGCGGCCGCACCGCCGCGCTGATGATCGGCGATGTTTGGAAATGGGGCATGACCGACGCCGCCGCGCACGCCGACATGGATCGCGCCTGGCGCCAGATGGTGCGCTGGCTGATCGCCGACGTGCCGCTCCGCGTGCAGGCCACCGCCGAACCGATCGCCGCCGATCCCAACGGCGCGGTGCGCGTGCAGGTGCGCGTGCGCGACGAAAAATTCCAGGCCGTGGACGACGCGGCCGTCACCGTAGAGATCGAGCCCGTGGTGTTCGAGGGCACCGCGGGAGCGACGGGCACGACCATCAAACTCGAGGCCGAGCCGGCGCTGACCGAGCCGGGCCTTTATCAGGTAACCTACGTGCCGCGGCAGACCGGGGGCTTCCGCGCCGTCGCGGCGGTGAAAAACAACGCCGGCGCGGACCTCGGTCGCGCCGAGGCGGGCTGGAGCACGGACCTCGCGGCAGAGGAGTTTCGCTCGCTCGTGCCCAACGTCGCGCTGCTCGAAGATCTCGCGCGTCGCACCGGCGGACAGGTGATTCCCGCGGCGGACTTGGACAGTTTCGTCCGCAAACTCCCCGAGCTGCGTGCGCCGGTGATGGAGACGTGGTCGTATCCCGCGTGGCACACGCCGCTGATGTTTGCCTTCGCGCTCGCCTGCCTGCTCGCCGAATGGGGCCTGCGCCGGTGGAAAGGAATGCCGTGAGCGGAAACCAACGTAGCGCGGTGCTTCGGCCCGCGCTGGGAAATCTTGAGGCGCGGGCTGAAGCCCCGCGCTACTTCCAAGCCATGATGGCACGGTTCTCGTTTCTCTTCGTGTTTCTTGTCGCCGTCGGCTTCGACACCTTGCAGGCCCAACCAGCCACCGTGATCGCGATCGCCGGGGCACCGGGCGAGGCGGAGTTTGCGCCGGATATCGCGCTGCAACTCGACGCGTGGGCGAAAGTCAGCGGGCAGGCCGGCGCAAAACACATCGCCATCGGCCGCGAGGAAACCGGTCCGCTCTCGGATCATGATCGGGTGAAGGCGGCGCTCGAAGCGGAGGAAAAAACCGGCACCGGTGAACTCTGGATCGTTTTGATCGGACACGGCACCTTCGACGGCAAGGAAGCGAAGCTGAATCTCCGTGGACCCGATCTCGCCGCATCGGAGTTGGCGGAGTGGCTGAAACCCTTTGAGCGCCCGCTCGCGATCATCGACACGACCTCGTCGAGCGCGCCGTTTCTCGCCAAGCTCGCCGCGCCGGGCCGCGTGATCGTGAGCGCCACGCGCAGCGGCAGCGAACACAACTACGCGCGCTTCGGGAAATTCCTCGCCGAGGCGCTCGCCGATCCGAAGAGCGACCTCGACAAGGATGGGCAGATTTCGCTGCTCGAATCGTTTCTCAGCGCGTCGCACCGGACAAATGAGTTCTACAAAACCGAGGGCCGGCTCGCGACCGAGCACGCACTGATCGACGACAACGGCGACGGACTCGGCACGCCCGCCGACTGGTTCCGCGGCGTGCTCGCCACGAAGCGCGCCCGTGACGGCGCGACGCCCGATGGAGCGCGTGCGCATCAGTTTCATCTCGTGCGCAGCACGGCCGAGCAGCAACTCGCGCCCGATGTGCGCGCGCGGCGCGACAAGCTCGAACTGGACGTCTCGGTATTGCGCGGGAAAAAGGAAAAGATGACCGAGGCGAAATATTTTCAGGAGCTGGAGAAATTGCTGCTGGAACTCGCGGCGCTCTACGAGGGGAAGTAGGGCGGGTCTTTGACCCGCACTTTCGCGCGTTGGATATTCGAGGGCGGGTCAAAGACCCCGCCCTACTCGCGAATTTCTCTTCGCCCCGCGGCGCGTGGCGTGCTTACGATTTTCCATGCTCACCCGCTTCTCCGTCGCCCCGCTGCACACCATGACCCGCACGCTCGCCGCCGTGGCGATGGGGCGCGCGGCCCCGGACCTCGTCATCACCGGTGCGCGCGTGCTCTCGACCTACACCGAGCGCATCCACCGCGACCGCGAAATCTGGATCAAGGGCGGGCGCATTGCCGTGGTGAAACCCGCGGGTGACTACAAGCGGTCTAAACTAACCGGTGCGAAACTCTATGACGCGCGCGGTGGCATCCTTGCGCCCGGCCTCGTCGATCCGCACGTGCACATCGAGAGCAGCATGATGACGGCGTGTGCGTTTGCCGAGGCGGCGTTGCTCAACGGCACGACGACCGTCTTCTGCGACAGCCACGAGATCGGCAACGTGTGCGATGTCGCGGGCATCGAGTGGATGCTCGAGGACGCGCGCCGCGCGCCGCTCTCGATTTATCTCACGGTGCCGAGCACGGTGCCGGCGACCAATTCGAAACTCGAAACCGCCGGCGGCGATCTCACGCCGGCGAAGATCGGGAAAATTTTTGACCGCTGGCCGGAAGCGGCGGCGTTGGGCGAGAAGATGGACTACATCCCCGTCGCGATGGGCGACGCGCGCAGCCACGCGATCCTCGCCGAGGCGTTGAAGCGCGGCCGGCCCGTGTGCGGACACATCTACGGTCGCGAATTTGTGGCCGCCGGCGCGGCCAGCGGCATCACCGACACGCACGAGTCGATCGACCGCGAGATCGCCAGCGATTTTTTGGAGAACGGCGTGTGGATTTTCCTGCGTGGCGGCAATCCGCTCACGCCCTGGCACTCGCTGCCGCTCGCGATCAAGGCGGTAACCGAACTCGGCGCGAATCCCAAGCGCGTGTGCGTCTGCACCGACGACCGCGACGCCGACGATCTGTTTCATTTCGGCATGGACTGGGTCGTGCGGCAGGCGGTGGCGGCCGGGCTGAGCACCACGACGGCGTGGAGCCTTGGCTCGCTGCACCCGGCCACACGCTATGCGAAGGATGGCGAGTTTGGCGGGCTCGCGCCCGCGCGCCGCGCGGATGTGGTGTTGCTGAACGACGCGCTCGAAGTGCAGAACACCTGGTATGGCGGCGAGCTCGTGGTCGAACGCCGCAAAGTCACGCCGCTCCTCGATCGCGCGATGAGCCGGCGCTATCGCTATCCGCGCGCAGCCTACACGACCGTGAAGCTGCCGGCGCGCACGTCGCTCACGCCGCCGCTGCCGGCGAAGGTGGTGACGGCGAATGTCATTCGCCTCGTGCCACCGGGTATTCTCACGGCGCATGATCGGCTGGCGCTGCCGGCGGCGGGCTCATGGGCCGAACATTTCGCGCAGCACGATCTCTGTTTCCTCACCGTGATCGAGCGCCATGGGAAAAATGGCGGCGTGGGTTACGGTTTGCTGCGTGATTTCGGGCTGAAGGATGGCGCGGTCGCGAGCAGCGTCGGCCACGACGCGCACAACATCGTGCTCGCCGGCACCAACGAGCGCGACCTGCAGCTCGCGCTTGCGACCGTGAAGAAAATGCGTGGCGGCGTCTGTGTTGTGCGCGGTGGCACGGTGCTGGCGAGCGTCGCCCTGCCGATCGCGGGCCTGCTCTCGGACCAGCGCGCGCCCGTCGTCGCCAAGGCGACGACGCTGCTGAAGCGCGCGTGGACGAAGCTCGGCTCTGAAG
>JANXSC010000562.1 GCA_025352845.1 Opitutaceae bacterium | reverse complement strand
CGCCGAGCGAGGGGCGGCCGCCAAAGACGGAGCCCGTGTTCATCTGGCAGACGCCGCCGGCGTGGTTGATGCCGTCAGACACGCACGAACGGATCACCGCGAGATCGTCAGCGTGCCGCGCGACGTGCGGGAACCAGTCGGAAACCCAGAGCCCGCTCTGGCCGTGCTGCGCCCACGTGCGCGGGCTGCCCATGATCGGGGACTTGCTCTCGCCCATCGCGAGGACGGGGAGCTTGTAGCTCGGCGGGAGCGGCTGGCCGTTGAGCTCGTTGAGGAGCGGCTTGCGATCGAAGGTGTCGAGATGGCTCGGCCCGCCCTCCATGAAGAGGAAAATGACGTTCTTCGCGCGGCCCGCCCGGCCGGTGAGCGCCGCGCTCGCGCGGTTCAGCCCGCCCCCTGCTCCGAGCAACGGCGTGCGCGTGAGCGCCGCCAGCGCCACCGCGCCAAAGCCGCAGCCAGCGGTGCGGAGGAAATCACGACGGGAGAAAACGGGATCGTAGTGGTGGCAGGGCATGGGGAGTGAATTTCTGAAAATCGATCTGAGTGGGGAAATAATTTCAATTGGTGACCGATGCGGTCGGTGCCGTTGCTCTGTTGAGAGCTTTCTTATTCAATCTTAAAACCAATGCCACCGCTCCACTGTTGGACTGCGGTGATGCGGACACGGATGCTGCCCCCCGCTCCTAGCCCGGACGATTTTGGTGTCATGATCCATCCACGAATACCGGAGGAAAGCTTAAAATAAATTGTGCTCGAATTTTCATATGAAAAATAACCTTCGATCACGGCTCGATGCGTTGAACCCACGGCGGGAAGTGCCAAATGTGGACGTGGTTGTCCGCATTTTGGACAAACTTCAGCTTCGTCACTGACGGGATTCTGACACGTTTTGCATTGCCCGAGTATGGCCATAGAAAAACTGTTTTACCCGAAAGTGATAATCGCCGCTAGCGGCTCAATGCAGATGCAGAAATTCGTTCGAGTTCAGCAGCACGTGGGCGAGGTCGGTTAGGGCGCGGACTTTCGGGTCGGGGCTCTCGGCGGTGCTGGCGCCGGCTTGCCATTCGTAGCCGGCGGGGAGCGGGCGACGGGCGTCCCACGTCATCGCGCCGAGCGCGGTCCAGCGCGACGGCTCGGCGGAGAGCGCACTCTCGTCGAGCAGGCCGGGCGCCACGCGCACGCCCTCGATCACGCCGTCGAATTGCTGCGGCCCGCGGCGGTGGAGGCCTCCGATCACGGGCGTGGCGGTGCCAGCGCCGAGCTTGCCGACAAGGCTAAACTTCGCGATCGCCGTGCGCGGTGCCGACTCTGATGTGCCCAACTCACGCACCGAGAACGACACCGTGCCCTCCGCGCACGAGATGCGCGCGACGACGTGGTGCGTCTTGCCAACGGCGACCTCGAGGCCGGAGCCGATCGCCTCGTATGCGGTGTTGCCGTTGTCGTCCTCGCCGACGAGCTGGACGATGAGGCTGCCGGGTTTGAGCGCGGATTTTTTTCCGGTCACGCCGAGCGCCCAGCCGTGCGAATCGAGCGAAAGTCTTTCGCCGTTCCAGCGCGATGCGATCACGCGCACGGCCGCGGCCGCGTCGAGGCTCTCGAGACGCACCACCGCCTCAATCGTGAAGTCGTCGCCCTCGCGCGGCGCGTTGCGCACGAGCAGGCGTTCGCGCGGCGTGTTTTCCTGAAAACGCCCGGCCTCGCTCGACGCACTCTCCGCCGTCAGCGCCGGCGCGGCCTGATCCGTCGCGGGGCGGCCGGAGGCGAGGCGGCGCGCGACAAAGTCCTCCGCGGCCTGCTTTTCGCGCGCGTCGGGCGCGCGGCCGAGGACGGACTGCCACGCGGCCTCGACGGAATCGACCCGCGCCCCGAGTTGCCGCGCGCGGGCAAGCGGCCAATCGCCGTTGACGAAGAGCAGCGCCTGCAACGGCGTCGAGGTCGTCTGGCGCTCCGCGCTGCTCGCAAATCCGGGGGGCGCGTCGAGCACCCGCAGCAGTTCATTGGGGCTGTTGCGGCGCTTGACCGCGTAAATGGAGCGGCGCGCGGTGAGATTCGCGTCGAGCGGCGCGCCACCCACGGTGGGATCGAGTTCGCCGGAGGCGGCGAGCATCGCGTCGCGCACCTGCTCGGCGTCGAGCCGACGTGGGCTGAAGCGCCAGAGGAACTTGTTCGCCGGATCGGCCATCGCAGCCACCTCGGGCACGGCGGTGTGAGCAGTCTGGCGATAGGTGGCGGAGAGCAGAATCTCGCGGTGCAGTTTTTTGAAACTCCAGCCCTGCGCGACGAAGCGCTGCGCGAGAAAATCCAGCAACTCCGGGTGCGTCGGCTTCTCGCCGAGCTTGCCGAGATCGTTCGGCGTGCCGGACAGGCCGCGGCCAAAATGATACTGCCACACGCGGTTCACGATCGTTCGTGTGGCGAGCTGGTTGTCGGGCCGGGTGATCCACGCGGCGAGCGCGCTGCGGCGGCCGGTGGAATTTTCGAGCGGCTTAATTTGCGGCGCCTCGGGCGCGATGAGCGTGAGGAAACCCGGCGCGACCTCGCGCTCGGCACCGCGCCGGCCCTTCATGATCGTCGGGGGCGCGGTGCGGCCGGCATCGGTGGCGACGAAGGCATCCGGTAGCGGCGCGGGTTTCAGCGCGTCGAATTTTTTCAACTCGGCGAGCAGCGTGGCGTAGCGGGCCTTGGCCTCGGGGGTCTTCAGCGCCTTCTGCGGTTCGTAGCGCTCAACCTCGTAGTCGAGCTGGCGCTCGCAGAGCACGGCGAGGACGCGCTCCGTCGGCGTGCGCTGCGCGAACGGCTTGTCGAGCATCGCCTGGAGATCCTCGGTGAATTTGTCGTAGCCGCGCTTGACGAGGCGGTCGCGCTCGGGGGCGATGAGCGCCTCGATCTCGTCGCGGATCGTCTTCGTGGCAGTTTCCCACGCGGCCTGTTTCTCGGCGTGGCGCGCGCGCTCCTCCGCCGTGGCGAGCTTCAGATCGCTCCGCATCATCACGCCCTCGAAAAAGGCCCGGAGCGCAAAATAATCCTTCTGCAAAATCGGGTCGAACTTGTGATCGTGGCAGCGCGCGCATTGGAAGCTCAGGCCGAGGAAGACCTCGCCGGCATTGGCCGTGAGATCATCGACGATGAGCGTGGCCTGGCCGCGCACGTCGCGCTGGTTGTATTCGTAGATCACATTGCGCAAATAGGAGGTGCCGACGAGCACCTCGGGATCGTCGGGCGCGAGTTCGTCGCCCGCGAGCTGCTCGCGCACGAAGCGATCGTAGGGTTTGTCGGCGTTGAGGCTCTTGATCACCCAATCGCGATAGCGCCACGCGTCGGGCCGGAGAAAATCGGCGCGGTAGCCGTCGCTGTCCGCATAGCGCACGAGGTCGAGCCAGTGCTGCGCCCAGCGCTCACCGTAACGCGGGCTTGCGAGCAACGCATCGACGAGGCGCTCGTAGGCGTCGGGCCGCGAGTCCGACACAAATGCCTGCAACTGCTCTGCCGTCGGCGGCAGGCCGTGTAGATCGAAATAAATGCGTCGCGCGAATTCCTCGCGGCCCGCCTCGGGCGCGGGCGAGAGTTTTAACTCGGCGTGTTTCGCCGCGATGAAGCGGTCGATGTCGCCGCGCACCCAGCGATTGCCCGCGAGTGCAGGCGGCGTGGGTTTCGCGAGCGGCTGAAAGGTCCAATACGCGCGCTGCTCCGCCGTGAAGCCGTGGTCATCGGCCGTCGCGCCCGCGACGACCGCGGGACTCGCCGGCCACGGCGCACCGAGCGCAATCCATTTTTCCAAGAGCGCGACCTCCGCCGGCGGGAGCGGATCGTCGGGCGGCATCTTCAAATCGGGATCTGTGCGGCGGATGGCCTGGATGAGGAGCGAATCGTCAAGGGGCCTGCCCGCGACGAAGAGCACGCCGGTATCGCCGCCCTTCGCGAAGCGCACAGCGGAGTCGAGGCGCAGACCGGCCTTCTGCTTTTTCTCGCCGTGACATTCGTAGCAGCGCTTGGCGAGGAGCGGACGGATTTCGTTTTCGAAAAACTGCGCCTGCGTGCGCGGGTCAGATGCCGCCGACGACACGGCACCGGTCAGGAGGGCGCAAATCGCAAGGGGAAGCGTGGGTTTCATCGCGAGGTAACGGAGGAGCCGCTGTCGAGCGTCAATTATCCCACCGGCCCGCACAACGAAAAAGTAGAGTGGACCGCAACACGGTAGTGACTCAGTTTGGTTTGTCCTTGCGAGACCGGCGTCGACGGGCGCGGAATCCAGTTCCTCGACAAGGCCCGGGGCTGTGAGCTTGTCGAACCGGCTGGAATTTCAGTGGATTGCTTCGTCGCTTCGGTGCTCGCAATGACAGCAAGAAATCAAGCTGAGCCACTACCGGCGCGATGTTCGTGGTGACAAACTGCGGGCGATGCGCCACTCCAAGCACGTGGTGACGTCGCTCTTCCGCTGGCTGCCCCTCGCGCTGATCACGCTCGGCGCGTTTTGGCTGCGCACGCACGACCTCGCGCGGCGGCCGATGCATGCGGACGAGGCGAACCAGGCGGTAAAGCTCGGCGAACTGCTCGACAGCGGCCGCTACGCCTTCGACCCGCGCGACCATCACGGGCCGACGCTTTATTTCGCGGCCCTGCCCATCGCGTGGGTGCGCGGCGAACGCTCCATCGCCCTGCTCTCGGAAACAACCGTCCGCCTCGTGCCCGCCATTTTCGGGACGCTCGCGGTGCTGCTGCTGGCCACGCTCGCGGCGCCGCTGGGTCGCTGGCCCGCGCTCGCGGCCGCGGCGTTGCTCGCCGTCTCGCCGCCCGCGGTCTATTTCAGTCGCGACTTTATCCAGGAGACGCTGCTCGTCACGTTCACGCTTGGCGCGCTGCTCGCCGCGCGCGCGTGGTGGCGCTCCGGGCTCACGCGCTGGGCGCTCGCCACGGGAATTCTGATCGGGCTGATGCAGGCGACGAAGGCGAGTGCGCCGCTGTTTCTCGCGGCGGCGGCGCTCACGCTTGTCCTGACGCGCAACGGCGAGCGACCGGCTACGCGCCGCATCCGGCGCGATGCCGCGATGGCGTTCGCCGCCGCCCTGCTCACCGCCGCCCTGCTCTATTCGTCGTTCGGCACCAATTTCGCGGGGCTGCGCGCCGCGCTCGACACCTACGCACATGCGCTCACGCGTTTCGGTGCCGACGCCGCTCCGACCGGCCACGAAAAACCATGGTGGTATTACCTGAAACTCTTCGGCTGGTTTCGTGACGGTGGGCTGGTGTGGCATCAAATCGCGTTTTCGACGCTCGCCGCTGTGGGCCTCGTCATCGCGGGCGTGCGCCGCGATCCGTTTCTCCGCGCCGCGGCGATCTACACGGCCCTCATCGCAATCGCCCTCTCGACCTTCGCCTACAAGACGCCGTGGCACGCGATCCACTTCGTGCCCGGGCTCGCGGTGCTCGCGGCGGCCACGCTCGCGGCGATCGCGCGGCTGCGCACGGGACGACTCGCGGCGGTGGCCTTCGTGTTCATTGCGCTCGCGACGCAGTTTCAGCAGGCGTGGCGCGCGGCGTTTCTTCGTCCCGCCGACCAGCGGAATCCCTACGCCTACGTGCATAGTTCGCCGGACGTGTTGAAATTTCGCCCCCTCGCCGAGGCCGCGCGCATTCGCGCCCTGGACCAGCCCATCCGCGTGATCAGCGAGGAATATTGGCCGCTGCCCTGGTATCTGCGCGGCATCCCCCACGTCGGCTACTGGGCGACGCCACCCGACGACTGCGACGGCGCGCTCGTCATCGCGTCGAGCACGCAGGCCGACGCCGTGCGCGCGAAACTCCATGGCACCTACCGCGAATCCTTCCTCGGTCTGCGGCCGGGATTCATCTGCGTGCTCTTCACTCCCGAACCGTGATACCGCAGCTTTCCATGGTCGTCCCGGTCTACAACGAAGCCGGCAACATCCTCCCGCTCGCCGCGCAGGCGGCGGAGGTGCTGCGTGAACTTGGCCGGCCCTTCGAAATTATATTCGTCAACGACGGCAGCACCGATGCCACCGCCGCCGAGATCGCTGAGGCGCATGCGCGCTGGCCTGAGGTTCGCGAATTGCGTCTTGAAAAAAACTCCGGCCAAGCCGCCGCGCTGCTCGCCGGCCTCGCCGCCGCGCAAGGTGAATTTCTCCTCATGATGGACGGCGACGGCCAGAACGACCCGCGAGACTACCCCGCGCTCCTTGCGCTGGTCGAATCCGGCCAGATCGATTTGGCGTGCGGCTGGCGCGTCGAGCGGCACGACTCAACCCTGCGCCGCATCATGTCGCGCGTGGCGAACGTCGTGCGTGGTGCGCTGCTCAAGGACGGCGTGCATGACTCCGGTTGCCAGCTGCGCGTGATGCGGCGTGAGGTGCGCGACGCCTTTTTCCCGATGGAGCTGATGCAGAGTTTTATTCCCGCGCTCGCCGTCGCCGCTGGTTTCCGCGTGAGTGAAACGCCGGTGCGCCACCACGCGCGCCAGCACGGCGAAACCAAATACGGCCTCGGCCGCCTCTGGTGGCGCCCCGCCGCCGCGATGCTCGGCCTGCGCTGGAAAATCTGGCGCGGGCAGATGCCGAAAAGAAATAAAACCGCTGATGAACGCTAATGGCCGCTGATAGGAACGGCTTTGCGGCATCAGCGTTGCTTAGCGTCAACTAGCGGTTAACCCCGAAAAACATCTATGTTCGCCCCCGCCTTTCAGCACGAAGCCATGGCGACCCACTGGGAGATCGTCGTCGCCGGTCAGGAACGCGACTACGCCCGGCAGGCGGCCGAGGCGGCGTTTCGCGAGCTCGACCGCTTGGAAAATCTCCTCAGCCGCTACATCGAATCGAGTGACGTCTCCCGCGTCAACGGCCTCGCCCGCGGCGCATCGACCCCGATCAGCCCCGAGACGCTGGAGTGCCTGCTCATCGCTGCCGACATCTCGCTCGTCACGCACCGCGCCTTCGATCCGGCCTACGCTTCGGAGCGCCCGCCGGAACTCGCGGCCGATACTCCGCCCTTCACGCTCGACCCCGAGCGCCACACGCTGACTTCGCTCGCGACTCACCTGCACGTCGATCTCGGCGCGGTGGGCAAGGGTTACGCGCTCGATCGGATGGCCGCGACCTTGCGCGAGTGGAGCATCACCGACGCCTGCCTCAACGGCGGCGGCAGCAGCGTGCTCGCGCTCGGTGCCGCGTCGCCTGACACCGTTGGCTGGCCTGTCGGGCTCGGCGAAGGTCGCGGCCAACGCACGCTCGCCCTCAATGCCGCGTCACTCAGTGGCTCGGGCACGTCCGTCCAAGGCGCCCATCTGATTGATCCGCGCACGGGCGAGCCCGCGCTGCGCACGACGCGCGCGTGGGCTTTCGCTCCGACGGCCGCGCAGGCGGACGCGCTCTCGACGGCGTTTTTCCTGATGACCGATGCCGAAGTCGCCGCGCTCTGCGCCGCGCACTCCCAGATCGGCGGTGCCCTCACCGGGCTCGACGGCGAACTGATCCTGCACGGCGCGTTGCGCAGTAGGGCGGGTCTCTGACCCGCCCTTTCACGCGTAAATTTTCCGAGGGCGGGTCAGAGACTCGCCCTACTCTGGCTACGGTCTCGACAAAAGCGCATGACCTTCGGGCACGATAAGTTTCCCACGCGTCCCACCCGCCTGCGATAAGTTGCACGCGTTTGAAACCCGCGACCCTGACTGTGGGTTGAAATCCCTCCGCGCACCGATTTGACTCCGCCGCAACCCCTCGCGAAACCACCCTCCATGGTAACGCCCGCGCCGCGTCCCGCCCACCGATGAACGATTCCCACCCCTACGCGTTCCTCGCTCTGTTCGCCTTCGTGGCGGTCGCGTTTCCGCTCGCACTGCTCGGGATCGCGCGGCTATGGGCGAAATTTTTCCAACCCCCGAAACCCAGCGCGGTGAAAGGTGACGTCTATGAATGCGGCGTCGCGCCGACGGGCGACTCGTGGATTCAGTTCAAGGCGCACTACTACCTCTACGCGATTCTGTTTCTGATCTTCGACGTCGAAGTGGTGTTCCTGCTGCCGTTCGCCGTGGCCTTCACCGGGCTGCCGACCGGCGCGCTCGTGGCGATGCTCGTGTTCATCTTGCTGCTCGCCGAGGGTCTGGTCTGGGCGTGGCACCGCGGCCACCTCGAATGGAAATAACATGAGCGACTTCGCCACCACTCTTCCCACCGGCATCACCGAACCGGATCGCGACGAACTCCGACGGCAGGGAATTCTGCTCACCAGCCTCGAGGAGTTCTACAACTGGGGCCGCAGCAATTCCGTGTGGCCGCTGCAATTCGGCCTCGCGTGCTGCGCCATCGAAATGATCGCGGCGTCGATGGCGCGCTTCGACATCGCGCGCTTCGGCTCGGAGGTGTTTCGCCCATCGCCGCGCCAAGCCGACCTGCTCATCGTCTCCGGGACGGTCACCAAAAAAATGGCGCCACAGGTCGTGCGCCTATGGAACCAGATGCCCGAGCCGAAATACTGCATCGCGATGGGCGCCTGCGCGATTTCCGGCGGGCCGTTCAAGCAGGGCTACAACGTCCTCAAGGGCATCGACCGCTTCATCCCCGTGGACATCTACATCCCCGGCTGCCCACCGCGGCCCGAGGCGCTGCTGCACGGCCTGATGACGTTGCAGGAAAAAATCCGCGGTCAAAAACTCACCGGCCCCGACGCCCCGCGCCACCTCCGCGCCGACACCACGTGCGACTACCCGGTCCCGGAATTCGGCGAACACGATCTGGAGCCGCCGGCAAATTCCGCGGTGTGGCAGGCGCCGACGATGATGCGGAAGGAAAAAGGTCAGGCATAACCAGCCATGAATCTGGAAATCAGAAACTCAGGAACTCCATCCGGAGGATATTTTTCCTGATTTCCTGAGTTCCAGATTTTATCCCTGCCGTGGAAACCACCGACCAACTCCGCGATCGCCTGCTCGCCCGTTTTCCCGGTGCGGAGATTTCCGTCGTCACCAATCCCGGCCCGGCCGCGCAGCATTCACTGCTCCTCTCTCCTTCGCCCGCGCGCGACATCGCCGTCTTTCTCCGCGACGATCCGGCGCTGCGCCTCGACTATTGTTCCAACGTCACCGGCATCGACTGGCCCACGCTCGGCTGCCTCGAAGTCGTTTACCATCTCTACTCGATGGCGCTGAAACACGGCCCCGTGATCCTCCGGCTGCGCACCACCAATCGCACCGACGCCGTCACTCTCCCGTCGCTCACTCCGGTCTGGCGCGCATGCGAGTTTCAAGAGCGTGAAGTCTTCGATCTCTATGGCATCGTCTTCACCGAGCATCCCGATCTCCGGCGCATTCTGATGTGGGACGAGTTCAAGGATCATCCGATGCGAAAGGACTACGTCGAGCCGGACGACTACGAGTGGGAACCGACGCCGCACGGCGGCGTGTTGGAGAAAGCGAAGCGGCACTATCCGGCTGCACCTGTAGCCGGGGTCGCCGACCCCGGCCCGGCCTCAGCGAGCCCGGCTACAAAGCCATGATCGCATCCGGACTTCAAACCACCGGCGCGCACGTCCGCGAAGTCCACGACGATTTCCACGGCGACCTCCTCGAGGTCAGCATGGGCCCGCACCACCCGTCCACGCACGGCGTCTTCCGCATGCAGGTCACGCTCGACGGCGAGACGATCGTGAAGCTCAAGCCCGTCTTCGGCTACCTGCACCGCAATCACGAGAAACTCGGTGAGAACACGAGTTACCTCGGCTCGATGCCCTACACTGATCGGCTCGATTACTTAAACTCGATGACGAACAACTGGGCCTACGCCCTCGCTGTCGAGAAGCTCGCCGGCCAGCCCGTGCCCGAGCGTGCCGAGTATCTCCGCATCATCCTCGCCGAACTCACGCGGCTGCTGAACCACACCTGCCTCGCCGGTTTTCTTTTGCAGGACAGCGGCGCGAGCGGCACGCCGCTGATGTATGCGTTTCGCGAGCGCGAAAAAATTCTCGATCTCTTCGAGTCGCTCAGCGGCTCGCGGATGATGTGCAATTTCCAGCGCTTCGGCGGCTGCCGCACCGACGCCTCGCCCGAGTGGCTCGCCGCCGCGAAGAAACTGACCGACGGCTACGGCGCGTTCCTCGACGAGTATGAGCGGCTCATCACCGGCAACGAAATCCTCATGGCCCGCACGCAGGGCGTCGGCGTGCTCAAGCCCGACCTCGCCATCAGCGCCGGCATCACCGGCCCGATGCTCCGGGCGACGGGCGTGGATTACGATCTGCGCAAGGTCGATGCCTATGGTTTTTATTCGCGCTTCGCTTTCCGCGTGCCGCTCGGCGACCACGGCGACACCTATGACCGTTACATGATTCGCGTCCTCGAAATGCGCGAATCGATCGAAATTCTCCAGCAGGCTTTCCGCGATCTGCCGGCCGGCCCCATCATGGATCCGAAGGCGAAGCTCCGCGGCTTCCGTCCGAAAACCGGCGAAGCCTACGGTCGCATCGAAGGCCCCAAGGGCGAGATCGGTTTCTATCTCATCAGCGACGGCACGCCGAATCCCTACCGCTACCGCGTTCGCCCACCGTCGCTCATCAACCTCACCGTGCTCGAAGACCTCTGCCTCGGCCACACCGTCGCCGACGCCGTGATCATTTTGGGGAGCATCGACATCGTGCTGGGGGAAGTGGATCGATGAACGAATTTTCGATTTTCGATTCTCGATTCTCGATTGAGGCCGAACCGCCTCCATCCCTTTGCCGCATCCGGCAATCGAAAATCGAGAATCCAAAATCGAACCTCTGACCATGCTCGGCTCCGGATTACTCCAAGGTCTCGCCGTCACCGCCAAGAATCTGGTCGGTTCCTTCCATGATCCCGCGCGGCTGACCACCGTCGAGTATCCCGAGCAGAGGACGAAACTCCCCGAGGCTTATCGTAATTTCCCTTTTCTCGTTTCCGAAAACGCCACCGATCCGATGGGCACGCTGCGCTGCGTCGCCTGCCAGATCTGCGAGAAGGAGTGCCCACCCCAGTGCATCTACATCGAGAAATCGAAGGACAAGAAGCCCGACGCGACGGGCCGGCCGCAGCTTTACCCGACGGTCTTCGACATCGACACCTCCGTCTGCATGAGCTGCCAGATCTGCGTCGAGGTCTGCCCCTTCGACGCAATCAAGATGGATCAAGTCTTCGAGATCGCGACGACCGATCGGTTCACCGCGCTCCTGCTCGATCGTGAGCAGCTCGCGAAACCGAACGATTACTACCACACGATTCATCCGACCGAAGCCGCCGAGGTCGACGCCCGCCTCGCCGCCGAACGCAAGGCAGCCGCGGAGAAAGCGGCCGCCGCCGCCGCCAAAGCGGCCGCGGCCAAGCCCGCTGCTGTAGCCGGCCTCGGTGAGGCCGGTGCTCCGGGGTCATCGACCCCGGCTACAACGAAACCACCGGCCGCATGAGCGCTGCTTGGACCAACATCGCCACGAGCGCGCATTCGCTGCTGGAGCGCCTGCCCCTCCTCGCCCGTGATTTCACTACGGACTGGCTGCCAGAATCCGCGCGCTGGCTCGCCAACAGCCTCATTACCATCGCCACCGTCGTCGTCGCCTTTGCCAGTCTCTTCGCGCTGCTCACAATCGTGGAGCGGAAGGTGCTCGCGCGCGTGCAAAACCGCCCCGGCCCCAATCGCGTCGGCATTCCGTTCACCAAAATCAAACTCTTCGGCCTCGGCCAGCCGCTCGCCGATGGCATCAAGATGCTGACAAAGGAAGACATCGTGCCGCGCGCCGCCGATCAGGTGCTGCACTTTCTCGCACCCGTCGCGCTGCTCGCGTTTTCGATTCTCACGTTTGCCGTGATTCCGTTTGGCCGGCAGCTCGTGCCGCTCGAACTCGATGCCGGGGTGCTATACTTTTTCGCGGCTGGTGCAGCGACCGAACTCGCCGTGTTCATGGCGGGCTGGGCGAGTCACAACAAATACTCGCTGCTCGCCGCGATGCGTGCGCTCGCGCAGCTCATCAGCTACGAGCTGCCGCTGCTGCTCTCGATCGTGCCGGTCGTGATGCTCGCCGGCAGCCTCTCGACCGTCGGCATCGTGGAGAAACAGGCCGGGTGGACATGGGGGTTCGTCCCACACTGGCACGTGTTCACGCCGTGGGGAGCCGCGGGCTTCGCGATTTTCTTCGTGGCGGCGTTGGCGGAGTCAAACCGCTCGCCCTTCGATCGGCCCGAGGCCGAGAGCGAACTCATCGCGGGTCACCTCACGGAATACTCGGGTTTCAAATATGCGCTCTTCTTCATGGCGGAATATTTCGGCATGTGCGCGCTGTGCGGCATGGGCGTGACGCTCTTCCTCGGCGGCTGGCAGGCCCCACTGCCGTTCCTCGAAATCATCCCATCCTATTTTTGGTTCGCCGCGAAGCTGCTCACGCTGCTTTTCGTCTTCATGTGGATCCGGGCGACCCTTCCGCGCCTGCGCATCGATCAACTCACGCGGCTCGCGTGGAAATTCCTCGTGCCGCTGGCGCTCATCAACCTCGGCGTCGCCGTCTTCTGGGCACTGACGGCTGACTGGACCGGAGCGATTCGCGCTATCCGCTGGATCGTCGCAGGGGCGTTGATCGTCGGCCCGTTTGTGCTGATCGGGCGCAAGCTCAGCTCCGGCATCGCGCCGCGAACTTATCGTTACGCCACATGAGATTTTCGATTTTGGATTCTCGATTTTCGATTACCGGCCAGGACCTCCGAGCCGCCGGGACGCCATCGACTGCTTTCAATCGAGAACCGAGAATCGAAAATCGAAAATGACCGCGGTGCTCATCTTAATCGCAGTCGCAACGCTCTGCACCGCCGCAGTGGCGATGGCGTTGCGCAACCTGATCCACAGCGCGCTGCTGCTGATCGCGAGCTGGACGGGCATCGCGGCATTTTACCTCTGGGCGGGCGCGGAGTTCGTGGCGTTTGCGCAGGTGCTCATTTACGTCGGCGCGATCTCGATGGTCGTGCTGTTTGCCGTGCTGCTCACGCGGCAATCGCGCGCCGATGTCGCGATTGCGCCGGGCTCACTCGGGCGCGTCGTCCTCGCCCTGATCGCTGGCGGAGCAGTGCTCGGCGTGCTGGTGGGCGCGGTGCTGAGCACGAAATTCGCAAACTCCTCTGCAACGACGCCCACCGTCACCGTGAAGCAAATTGGCCAGTCCCTCGGCGGAGCGCACGCCGCGGCGCTGCTCGTCATCGGCGTGCTACTCACCGTCGCCCTACTCGGCGCCGTCGTGCTCGCCACGACCGATCGCGCCGAAAAGGAGGACGCGTGAATCTGGCACCACTTCAGCTCTGTCTGCTCTTTTCGAGCGCGCTCTTCTGCATCGGGCTCATCGGCGCGCTGTCGCGCAGCAACACCATCCTCGTCCTGCTCGGCATCGAACTGATGCTGAACGCGGCCAACCTCAACTTCATCGCCTTCTGGCGCTACGGCGCGAATTCCGAACCAGCAACCGGCGTGATGTTCGTAATCTTCGCCATCGCGGTCGCCGCCGCTGAGGCCGCCGTGGGACTCGCTCTCGTCATTACGATTTACCGCCATCAGAAAAATATCCGGCTACAGGACGCCACACGCCTCAAGGGCTGACGAACCATGGGTCTTTCCGTCCAATTCCTCTGGCTCATCCCTGCCCTCCCTTTGCTCGCGGCCGGCATCGGCTCTATTGCGCCGAGCAGGGACCGCACGCTCGCCTCCGGCACCGCGATTGCAGCGCTGGCGCTTTCCTTTCTGCTCTCGTGCGGAGCGCTTCTCACCGCGCTGGCGAATCCCGCCGATCACGCGACGCACAACTTCGCCTGGTTCGAGCTCGGGCACGGTGCGGTGCGGCTGGGCTGGCTGCTCGATCCCCTCACGGCGCTCATGTGTATCATGGTCACGTTTGTCGGCCTGCTCATTTTTATCTTCAGCACCGGCTACCTGCGCGCGGACGCACGATTCAAACAGTTCTTCTGTTTCCTGAGTCTGTTCGCGGCGGCCATGCTCGGGCTGCTCATCGCCAACAGCCTGTTGCTGCTCTTCATCTGCTGGGAGCTGGTCGGCCTCGCGTCCTATTTGCTCATCGGATTTTGGTTTCACAAACCCGCGGCGGCAGCCGCGGCGAAAAAGGCCTTCATCACAACCCGCATCGGCGACCTCGGGCTGCTGCTCGGGATGGTGTGGCTCTACGACTCGACAGGCTCGCTGCTGTTCTACGACGGCGGCAACGGCGTGTTGGAGCCAAGCGTCCTCGCCGCGCTCGGCGGCTCGACCGCGATTGGGCTTTTAATCTTCTGCGGCGCGGTAGGAAAGTCCGGCCAGTTCCCGCTGCACGTCTGGCTGCCCGATGCGATGGAGGGACCCACGCCGGTCTCTGCCCTCATCCACGCGGCGACGATGGTGGCGGCGGGAGTGTTTCTCATGGCGCGCGTATTTCCTCTGCTGACGCCCGATGCGCTCACCGTGATCGCGCTCACCGGTGCAATTACGGCGCTGATGGGCGCACTGATCGCGGTCGCTCAAAATGACATCAAGCGCATCCTTGCGTTTTCCACCGTCTCGCAGCTCGGCTACATGATGCTGGCAATCGGTGTGGGCTCGTGGACGACGGCGATTTTCCACCTGCTCACGCACGCCTGCTTCAAGGCGCTGCTCTTCCTCGGCGCCGGCTCGGTGATTCACGCCGCGCACCACGAACAGGACATCCGGCAACTCGGCGGACTGCGCGGCCCGATGAAGACGACGTTTGCCACGTTCGCCATCGGCATGATGGCGCTCTCCGGTGTGCCGTTTATTTTCTCCGGTTTCTGGAGCAAGGAAGCCATCCTCCACGCCGCGCACGCCTGGGATGTTTCGCAGCTGCCGCTCTACCTTGGCCTCGCGGCCGTCGTGCTGACGGCGTTCTACATGACCCGACTCATGGCCGAGGTTTTTTTCGGCGCAGCCCGCAGCGATGCCGCCGGCCATGCCCAGGAAAACCCGCCCACGATGACCGTGCCGCTCGGGTTGCTCGCCGTGTGCGCCGTCGGGCTCGGCTTTCTCGGCACACCGTATTGGCCTTGGTTGCAGCATACCCTCGACCCGCTGGCGCACGTCGAAGCCGGCGGTTACGGCTTGATGATGGTTTCGATCGTGCTCGTCGCGCTCGGTCTCGGCAGCGGCTGGGCCATCTACGGGCGCAAGTCGCGCGTGAAATCTTCTGCCGCCGATCCGCTCGCGGTGCGCGCGCCCAGCGTGTTCGCTTTTCTCGCCGCGCGGATGAAGTTCGACGAACTCTACGCCGCGACGTTCGGCCGCCTGAACCACGGGCTCGCGGTTTTCGCCGATGCACTCGATCGCCATTTGTGGGATGGCGCGGTTCGCTTCTTCTCGCGACTCGGCGAGTTTGCCGGGGTGGTGAACCGCGAGACCGATGAGGGCGCGCTCAACGGCGGCTTCGACGCCACGAGCGAGGGTCTCCGCAAAAGGGCACACTCGTATTCCCGCGCCCAAACCGGCGATGCGCACGGTTACCTGCTGATGGTGGCATTCGGCTTCGTGGTGCTCGTCTTCGCGGTGTTGTTGGGGGGTGCACGATGAAATCTGAAAGCATCCCACTCGTTTTCAGTTTTCCGTTTCCCCTCCTCTCTCTCCTCATCTTTACCCCTTGGGCCGGTGCGGTGCTGCTCACCTTGCTCCGTGGTGCCAGCGCCCTGACCGCGCGTGTCCTGACGCTCGCCTTCTCCCTCTCGACCCTCGCGTTCTCCGTTCTCCTCCTCGACTCGTTCGACCCCGCCGCCACCGCGCCGCAGTTCGGCGAACGCCAGCCGTGGATCGCGGCGCTCAACGTCCACTATCACCTCGGCCTCGACGGCCTGAGCCTCGTGCTGGTGTTGCTCACCGGCATCATCACGCCCGTCGCGCTGCTCGCGTCGTGGCGGCTCGAACGCTCGGCGCGACTGTTCGGCGCGCTGTTTCTCACGCTGCAAGGCGCCGCGCTCGGCGTGTTTCTCGCCCTGGATTTTTTCCACTGGTTCGTGTTCTGGGAACTCAGCCTCGTGCCGGCGTTTTTCCTGATCAAACTCTGGGGCGGCCGGGACGCGACGCGCGCGGCCTACCAGTTCGTGATCTACACGATTGGTGGCAGCGCATTCATGCTATTCGGATTCGCCGCGCTTTTTGCGACGACGGGCACGTTTGATTTCAACGAACTCGCGCGGCTCGGCGCCGATGGGACGCTCGCCGCAAAACTGGGTGCGGGCCCAATCCAATTTATTTTTCTCGGCGTGCTCTTCGGCCTCGCGGTGAAAGTGCCGCTCTGGCCGTTTCACACGTGGCTGCCACCGGCTTATGCCGAGGCGCCGACCGGCGCGTCGATGTTTCTTACCGGCGTGATGTCGAAGATGGGCGTCTATGGTTTCTTGCGCATCCTCTGGCCGATCTTTCCGCAGCAGTTGCACGCCGCCGCACCGTGGCTCCTCACGCTCGCGCTCGGCGGCGTGGTGCTCGGCGCGTGGGCCGCGCTGCGCCAGACCGATCTCAAGCGCATGGTCGCCTACTCGTCGGTCAACCACCTGAGCTACTGCTTGCTCGCACTCTTCGCCGTCTCCTACGCGACCGGCCGAGCAGGCTTATCAGGCGAGGCGGCCACGGCAGCGTTGAGCGGCACGATTCTGCAAATGTTCAATCACGGCCTCTCGGCGGCGGCGCTGTTCGCGTGCGTCGGCATTCTGCAAACGCGTGCGGATAAAAATAACATGGGCGGGACGCCCATGCCACGTGGCACTGGCGTCTCGCCCTTGGGTTTGAAAGATTTCGGCGGCGTGCGCGCCGCCGCGCCGATCTTCGCGGGGCTCTGCGGCATCGCGATGTTCTCCTCGCTCGGGCTTCCGGGCCTCAACGGCTTCGTCGGCGAGTTTCTAATCTTCCGCGGCGTCTTCGGACTCCATCCCGGTGCCGCAGCCGTCGCGTGCCTCGGCCTGCTCGGCACCGCACTGTTTCTGCTCACGTTTTGGCAACGCGTCTTTCATGGCCCGCGCGCCGAAGCCGCGGCCGGTGAGTTTTCCGATCTGCGCGGCGTCGAATACGCCGCGCTCGTGCCGCTGGTTCTGCTGATGTTCGTGCTCGGCGTCGCCCCGCAGCTGCTCACGCGGCTCATCAACCCGCTCGTCACCGCGTGGGCGGGACATCTCGTGCTGCCATGAAGATCACCCATCAGTTTCTGCCGTGGTGGGCGGGCACGTCCCCGTGCCCGCATGGCGGGGCG
>JANXSC010000556.1 GCA_025352845.1 Opitutaceae bacterium | reverse complement strand
CCGGCGCTGCTTCGGGCGGACGCCAGGTTTCCAGCCGCAGCTGCATCCGGTTGATCAAGTTCGGGAGGCCGTCGACATCGGAAATTTCCGCCGCGGTGAGCAGCGCCTGCAGCACGCCCCGGCTTTCCACGAGCACGATCGGCAGCGGCTCCGCGGCGAAGCCGGGGTGGGCTTTGCGAAAATAGGGCCGGTAGAGAAATTGCACCGGACAGGGCTGCTGCTCGATGAAGGTCTTCCACGGCTTCAACATGCCGCCGAGCCCATAGGTGAAACGGCAGAGCGGGCACTCGTAGGTCTCGGGCGAAAACATCTTGTGCGCCCAGTCGTTGATCGCGTTGAAGAGCCCCTCGTCGGCGTTGTAAACCATCAGGATGCGGTCGGGGTGGATGGGCGGCATGATCGGTGAGAGCCGGAAGCTGCGGCTTTCTTCCGCGCGATCCAGGCAAAAGTTCAGTCCTCCACGCCAAAAACGATCGTCCGCGGATCGCGCGCCACGCGGAACGAGCCGAAAATCCGGTCCCACCACGAGAACAGCGAGCTGTAGTTCGAGTCGCTCTCGATGCGCACGACCGAGTGGTGGAGCTTGTGCAGCGCTGGCGTCACGATCACGACGCGCATCGCGCGATCCAGCCACCCGGGCAGCGCGATGTTGGCGTGGTGAAACTGCACGACGGTGAACAGGAGCACTTCGTAGAGCGCCAGCTCGTCGATGCGGCAACCGATGAGTGCGAGCACGGGCACGCGCAGCAGCGACGAGAGCACGATCTCGCCCGTGTGGAAACGGCTGGCCGTTGTCACATCCATCGCCCGATCGGCGTGGTGCAGGCGGTGAAAACGCCAGAGGAACGGCACGCGGTGATTCAGCCGGTGCCACGCATACGTCCAGCCATCGAGGAGCAGCACGGCCAGCACCGCCCGCGACGCGCCGCCGAGGCCCAGCCAGGACATCAGGCCGAAACCGTGCGCGGAGGCCCATTGCGTGACGGCGAGCCACGCCGCCGCGAAGCCGAGCGCGACCACGAGAATGTTCAGCGCACCGAGCGCGAGATTGAGCGTGCCGTGCCGTGCGCGATCGGCGGGCCGGGAAAACAGCGCGAAAAACGGGTGCGCCGTTTCCCATGCCAGCAGCGCCACGAGGCCCGCGACCGCGAGCAGCGGGCGCCAGCCCATCGTCATCGGGAAGATTTCCGTCACAACGTGGCGATGCGCCGGTTACTGCCGACCCTCTTCGAGATCGTAAACGTCGAACCACACCCGCACGGGTCGGTTCTTCGGAACGAACTTCGGGATGTAGCCTTCGAGGAACTCCTGCAACGGCAGCGACATCTCGCTCAGGCGCAGATCGCGCATTTTGTTGTTCCACGCCACCACCGCGCCTCGATCCTTCACCTTCGAGTGCGCGGTGATCCATTCGGCCACGGCCGCATCGTCGGCCCCGGTCGCGACGAAAGCTTTGAACGCCTCGGCGTCGATGCCGGTGAATTCGAAGAGGTAGCGGTCGAGCGGGCAGTTGTAGTGATACTCGCCGTTGGTGCCGGCGATGACGGCGCGGCACTTGTCGGTCATGCGCGCGGCGTGGATGTAGCCGGCGAGCGTCTCGCGCGGGCTGCGGGGAAATTCCTTCGTGAGGTCTTTGGCGACGGTGGGAGTGGACATGGGAGAACTATTTCAGGCTTTTCGCAGCGGCGATGATCTCGGTGCTCTCGGGCCGATCGCGGTAGCCGTCGCGCATGAGTTTCGCGCGGATCGTGCCCGAGCGGTCGACGATGAACAACACCGGATGCGGCACGCCCTCGGATTTGCCCTTGGCCTCGGCGTTGCGGATGCCGTAGGCGTCGATCGTCTTGCTGCCTGTGTCGGAAAGGAGCGGAAAAGTCAGCCCGAGCTTCGTCGCGGCGGCCGCGCTCGTGGCAGGCGCATCGTAGCTCACGCCGATCAGCTGCACACCCGCCGCCTCGATGGCCGCGCGGTTCTTCTCCAAATCCTGAAGCTGCTTTTTGCAAAACGGGCACCAGTCGGCGGAGCGGTAAAACACCAGCGCGACGGGTCCACGTTTCAGCAAGTCGCTTAATGCGACGTCGGCACCGGCGGAATTCTTGAGCGTGAAGGCCGCGGCATGATCGCCGACCTTAAGGCCGGGCATCATGGCCGAGGCTTTCTCCTCAGCGGCCGGCAGAACGACGGCGAGCAGAAGCGTGACGAGAGCAACGAGATGTTTTTTCATAAAGTGAGGGAGGCCGAAACGAAAGATGCTATTCGAGGGCGCCGCCGCAACTGCTGCCTGCTCCCGCCGTGCAGGCCAGACAATGCACGCCGGTCAGGATCGCGCGGCCCGCGAGGTAGGCGGGCGTCACATCCCAGAGGTTGAGCGGCTTTCCGTTGCGGAGCTGCATGCCGAGCATCTGGTTGAAGTCGCAGTCGTAAACTTCGCCGCGCCAGCCGACGCTGAGGGTCGAGCGGCACATCAGGCCTTCAACAGTCGCAGGATTAAAACTGTTCGTCAGGAGCTCGAGGTATTCGTCCCACTTGCCTTGTTCGCGCAGATCGACGGCGAAGCGCGCAATGGGTTGGTTCGTGATCGTGAACAGCCGCGTGAACTCAATGCCGAACTGCGCGCGCAACTCTGCCCTGTAGTCGGCCTCAAGCTCCGCCTGCGGGGGCGGCAACTTCGCGCCGAGAGGATTATAGACGAGCGTCAGCGGCAGCCGCGTGCCGTAGCCGACGGCGTTGAGTTTTTGCAGCGCGCGGATGCTCTTCGCGAAGACACCGTCGCCGCGCTGCGCATCGACGTTCTCCGCGCTGTAGCACGGGAGCGAGGCGACGACCTCGACTTCGTGCGCCGCGAGATACTCCGGCAGCCACGCGAAGGCGGGCGTCTCGATGATCGTGAGATTATTGCGGTCGATCACGTGCGCGCCGCACGCGCGCGCCGTCTCGACGAAGGTGCGGAAGTGTTCGCTCAACTCCGGCGCGCCGCCGGTGATGTCCACGATTTCCGGCCGATGCGCGCGCATCCAATCGCACACGCGCTCTGCGACTTCCGCGTTCATCATCTCGGTGCGCCACGGCGCGGCGTCCACGTGGCAGTGGCGGCAGGTCTGGTTGCACTTGCGGCCGACGTTGATCTGAAGCGTCTGCACGCGCCCGCGCACGAGCGGAAGACGGTGCGCCGCGAGTTTTTCGTCGAACCGATTCATCGTAACGTGGGAAGCGCGGGCTGAGTTTCCATTCCCGCCAGCGCCTCGATTCGCAGTGGCCGCCGCCGCCGATACCAAGCGGCGAGCCGCGCCGGCGGCACGCCCAGATGGTAGCCGAGGATCATCGCCTGATTGAGCAGCGTGGTCCGCACCACCCCAAGTTCGCGCCACCGCCGGCCCGAGGTGAGTGCGACAGCGGGGGCCACTGCGATGCGTCCCTGCCGACGGAGGCGGCGCACGAATTCATAGTCCTCCATAATCGGCAGCTCGCGGAAACCGCCCGCGCCGCGAAACGTTTCGCGCCGGAGAAACAACGCCTGATCGCCATAGGGCAATTGCCGGCGGCGCGCGCGGGCATTCGTCGCACGCTCGATCCAGCGGCGGCCAGGAAAGTCTTCAGCCAGCGCAAATTCAAACGCGCCCGCGACGACGCCCGGCGCCACGAGCGTCCGCCGCAAGTGCGATGTGAAGTCGTCGGGCAGCTGTGTGTCGGCGTGCAGGAACAAGAACCACTCACCCGTCGCGATCACCGCCCCGCGGTTCATCTGCGCCGTGCGGCCGCGCGGAGACGAGAGTGCGATTGCATCGTGCGCCCGCGCGATCTCCCGCGTGCCATCCGTGCTGCCGCCATCGACCACGATGATTTCGTGCGGGTTGCCGCGACGGGCGGATTCGAGGGCGTGCGGCAGGGCACGCGCTTCGTTGAGGGCGGGAATGATCACCGACACGCGACCGCGACCGGCGGCCTGAGCCGAGGCCGTCTCTGCCCAGGCGCCGAGATCGCCGGGCTCATCGACGTCGCGCAACCGTTCGAGCAGATGGCATTCGGCCAACGACGCGCGGACGACGGCGAGAGTCTGCGCGAGCACGGCGTCAGTGCTCCAAGCGATGCCGCGAAACAATTCCGGTCGCGCGCGACGCAGCCCGATCAGATAATAGCCGCCATCCTCCGCCGGCCCGAGGACGATTTCGTTTTCGCGCAGCGCGGCCAACGCCGCCCCGAGGTGTGCCGCCGTGAGCTGCGGGCAATCCGCACCGATCACGACGACGGACGACGCGCCCTCGGCCAGCGCCACGCCCACCGCGCGCTCCATGCGCGCGCCGAGATCGCCCTCGCCCTGCTCGCGGATCGCCACGCCATCCCCGATCCACGCGCGCGCCGCCGCCGCATCCGGAGCATCCGCGACGCGCGCCTCGACGGCGACGGCACCTACGGCGGTGCGCGAAAATTCATCAACGGTCGCGAGCGTGTGGCGCACGAGAGCGCGGTAGAGTTCACATGCGCGCGCTTCACCCAACGCGGGGATGAGTCGTGTTTTCACCGCGCCCGGCCGCGGGTATTTGAGCATGACGATAAGCCGGGGTCGCACGGGAGAACGAATCACGCCTCGGCAGCGCCCGCAAGCGTGTGGCCTACCATAACGGGATACCAGGCCATCAGCAGCACCCGCCATTCCCAACCTCGCGACACTGCGCGGCGGCCGTCGTCGCGTCGTAGTCCTGGCCCTTGGTGGCCTTCGGGTGCCGCTGGTGCGCGGCGGCGCAGTTGAAGGGCTTCGCTTCGGCGAGCGGGATATCCCGCAGCGGCTCGACGCCCGCAAAGTGCGCGCGGTAGGGCTCCCGCTGGTAAAGCTGATAGGTTTTGTCGCACACCGCGTAACGCATTCCTCGCTGCATCCGGTGGCCATCGTCATCGAGCACTTCGGCAAACGGCCCCAGGTAAATCACCGCCTGATTGCGCTCGAAGCACGGGCCCTGTTTGCCCTTGAACGCCTGCACGGTGACCGAGCGAAACTCGATGCCTTCAACCGTGCGCCACGGCGCGGCGTCGCGTTTCAAAATCTGAATCCCATAAAAACCGGCGTCGGCAAACGCGCGCAGAAAATCCTCCTCGGTGAGCGCGCCGCTGATGCAGCCGCTCCACAGTTCGGGATTGTGCTGAAGGCGCGCGGGCACGGGCTCGTCGGCCACGATGTCGGAGATGACGGCGCGTCCACCTTTCTTCAGCACGCGGAAAATCCCCTCGAACAGCGTGCGTTTCGCCGACGGCTCGACCAGGTTGAGCACACAGTTGGAGACGACGACATCGACCGACTCGCCGGCGACGAGTGGCGCACGCACCCGCAGTTCGGCGGCGAGTTCGTCGGCGGCGAGATACGAGGCGCCGTCCGTGATTGGGCGCGCGCGCAGTTCGCGGTCGAGGGCATCGAGGTCGAGCGCGAGGTCCTGGATGCGGCCCTTGCGAAACTCGACGTTCGCGTAGCCGAGGCGCTCGGCGACGATGGGCGCGTTGCGGCGCGCGACTTCGAGCATCTCGTCGGTCATGTCCACGCCGATGACGCGTCCGGTCGGGCCGACAACCTGCGCGGCGATGAAGCAGATTTTCCCCGTGCCGCTGCCGAGATCGAGCACGGTCTCGCCGGGCCGCACATGGCGCGAAGGATCGCCGCAGCCGTAATCTTTTTCGATGACTTCGGTCGGAATGATTTCGAGGTAGCGGCGGTCATATTCGACCGGGCAGCAGAGCGCGGCCTCGGGGGCCTTGGCGGCGGCGGCGTAGCGTTCTTGAACGAAGCGTTCGGTGCGCATGAGGGGTAGAGTTAGAGGAGTTGTTTCAACTGGTCGGTGGAAAAGTTTCCGGCGAGATGGTAGACTTTTCCTTCGCGTTGCCACGTGGCCGTGATGAGCGGACCATCGGTAGCGAAGCGCGGCGCTGAACCGAGCGAAGCGCCGGGCAGATCGGCGGCATCGGCGACAAAGATGTCGGCGTGGCCGCCGTCGAACTTGAAGCAAAGCAGCGTGACGCGGTGGCCCTGCCACTCGACGATCTTGCACCCCAGCACGCCGTGTTCGGCGAGCTTGGGTGGCAGCACGAAGTCGGGATGGCCGCGGTGTTCGGTGAGCCACTGTTTGAGTTCAGGCTCGTCCAATCCGAATGCCTCCACGTGCCCGTTCATGTCGAGCGCGGCCTTCGCCATCGCGACACGAAACTCACCGAGTTGCGCCGCGCCCCGGCCGGGCCGCAGCCGCCAGCCTCCGAGCGCGAGCAGCAGCGCGACTGACGCGGCGGCGGCCAGCCACACCGGCTGCCGCCACCACGCGCGGCGGCGGATGGTCGCGCGGGCGAGCAGGAGCTGCGCCTTCAAGTCGGCGGGCGTCGCGCTCGCGCGGAGCTTGGCGGCAAAGGCCGCATCCATCGCCTGCTCGTCGGCGAACCAGCGACCGAGCCCTGGATCCTGGCGGGCGAGAGCCAGCGCGTCCGCAAACTGCGGATCGTGCGCGTCCTCGCTGTTGGGGCGGTAGGCCTGGAGAATGAACTGCGCTTCTTCGCGGGTCATGAGTTTTTGGAAAGGTTGGTTTGGCCGCGCGGCAACGGGAGCGGCACGACCTTGGAGTCGACCGCGGAC
>JANXSC010000546.1 GCA_025352845.1 Opitutaceae bacterium | reverse complement strand
CCCAACCGGCCAAAGTCGCCGGTCTGATCCACGGCTGGCTCGTCGATCAGGTAAACTCTGGCGCTCCAACCTATAGTCTATAAGCTAACGGACGTTGGTATTAGTCTGTTCCGGTTCAGCTTGGCTTTCATTATACGTCAGGTGGGGCATTCGACCTCATCCTTGAACCCGCCCGGTCAAACTAGGGTGCCGGTTGGTTTGATCAAAATCGCTCAGGTCGTCGCCGGAGATTACTTCACGATCGCATTAAAAGCCGACGGCACGGTGGCCGCATGGGGCCAGAACTTGTGGGGCCAGATAGACGTGCCCGTGGGATTGAACAATGTTGTGAGTGTTGCTGGTGGAGGAGACCACGCGCTGGCGTTGAAAGCTGATGGCTCCGTCACAGCATGGGGTAAGAACGGGTTCGGTCAGACCAATATTCCCGCCGGACTAAAGGACGTTGTCGCGTTGTCTGCAGGTTGGCAGCATACTGTCGTCCTCAAGGCGGACGGCACCGTTGTTGCGTTTGGCTACAATCGAGACGGTCAAACCAACGTGCCTCCGGGTTTAGGCGCGGTTATTGCCATTGCCGCTGCCGGCAATCACACAGCTGCCTTAAGGGCGAACGGGACCGTGGCTGTATGGGGCAACGATGACTATGGTCAGACCCGTGTCCCAGCAGGTTTGAGCAATGTTTCGGCTATTGCAGCTTCTGGCGGCCACATGTTGGCATTAAAGTCCGATGGCACAGCCGTCGCGTGGGGTATTAACGATGAGGGGCAAAGCACAGTTCCCGTCGGATTGAGCAACGTCGTGGCTTTGGCTAGTAGAGGTGCACATAATCTTGCTCTGAAAGCTGACGGAAAGGTTATCGCTTGGGGAAGAAATGGCTCTGGACAATCCGCGGTGCCAGAAGGCCTGTTTGAAGCCGTGGGTGTCGCTGCCGGAGGTGATCACTCCGTAGTGCTGCGCAGCGCTGCTGGGGATGCAGTGCCAAGTATCGTTACGCAACCGGTAGCCAAACTCGCATATCTTGCTGAAAAAGTGACGTTCACAGTGAACGTTGGACCTGGCACTGGAACACCTTTGAGTTACCAATGGCGCAAAGATGGAGTGAATATCGCCGGAGCAACCTCTGCGAGCTACTCCGTCGATTCGGTCGTCCAGGGAGCTAATGGAAATTATGACGTCGTCGTATCGAACTATCTTGGGTCCGTCACGAGTGCCGCGGTATTACTCACGATCAATCCGGCGCCGTTTATCAGTGTTCAGCCGACGAGCCTGACAGTGCTTGCGGGTCGGACAGTCAGTTTCTCGATTTCTGCGACGGGTATTCCACCGCCAACCTACCAGTGGCAGAAAAACGGAATCAATATTCTCGGTGTCGCCATTGCCACTTACACCATCGCGTCGCCGTTGGATTCGGATGCGGGAAACTACACTTGTCTCGTAACGAACAACGCCGGCAGCGTGACCTCGGCTGCAGCAATTCTAACGGTCCTTCAAAGCGCGCGGCTCGCGAACGCCTCCGTGCGCACGCCATTGGCGAATGCGCAATCGGTGATCGTCGGTTTCGTCGTCAGCGGCGGAGCGAAAGATGTGCTCGTGCGGGCGGCGGGGCCGGCGCTTGGGCAGTTTGGACTCGCCACGGCGATGGCGGACCCTCGGTTGGAACTCTACAAGGACTCCACCAAGGTCATCGAGAACGACAACTGGCCCGCCGTGCTTGCGAGCACGTTTGCGAGCGTCGGCGCATTTCCGTTTCTGGCGAACAGCCGGGATGCGGCGTTGCTGCAAAATCTGAGCGGAGGCTACAGCGCGGTCGTCAGTGGCACCGGACCGGGTGTCGTGTTGGTGGAGACCTACGACGCGGGCAGCGGCAACGTGGCGCGGTTGGTCAACATTTCGGCGCGCAATCGCGTGGGAACGGGCGCTGACATCTTGATCGCCGGTTTCTATATCGCGGGCACGGGCACGAAGCGCGTGCTGATCCGCGCGGTGGGACCGACAATTGGCGGAGTGCCGTTCAACGTTCCGGGAACCCTGGTCGATCCGAAGCTCGAGCTTTACGATGCCAGCGGCGTGAAGATCGTGGAGAACGACAACTGGGAGAACTCGCTGGTGCCGACGTTCGCGAGCGTCGGGGCGTTCCCCCTCGCGCCGGGCAGCAAGGACGCCGCGCTGATCGCGACGCTCAGCGCCGGCAGCAGCTACTCCGCGCAAGTGAAGGGTGCCGATGGTGGCACGGGCGAGGCGCTGGTCGAAATCTACGAGCTGCCGTAAGGCGTGAATCTGGCGCACGGCGGGTTCAGCGGGAACGCGGCCGTTTGAAGCGTTTCAATTCCTCGCGCCGACGGGCGCGGAAGCGGCGCTGGCGCTCGGCGTTGGCCTGCCGTTTTTCCGCGGCGCTCTTGCCGGGACGGCCGGCGCGCAGTGCGAGCGGCAGCTCGGGTGCGGCCGTGTAGAGGTTGCGCCGCTTGAAGGCGGCGGGCGTGTCGCGCAGCGCCAGGATGCGCTGCGACGCGGAGCCGCCGTCGTCGGCGAACCACGGATCGGGGGACACGCGCGCGGGCCGCCCGGCCCAGGCGGGCGCAGCGTGTCCGACTGCGCCGGCCACGTGCTCCGCGTAGGCGGCGAGCCACGCGTCCGCCACCGCTCCGCCCGCAAACGTGCGCGCCAGCAACGGCGGCTCATCGCGGATCGCCTCCGTGATGCGCGGGCGCGCCGAGTGCCGGCGCAGCTCGTGGAGCCAGTCGCGAAAATTCCGCCCGAACTCCCCGAGCGTGGCGGAGCGCTCGGCGACGGCCTTGAGGGTGGCGGGGCGCAGGGTCATGATTTCAACTCCTTCAGCGTTTGGGTGACGACGAACTCCGCCCGCTCGCTGAGGGCGTCGCCCGGGAAAAATTTCCCGAAGCCCGCCTGCACCACGGCGAGTGAGCGCGGTCGGATTTTGCCGAGTAGAAACCGAATGTCGGCCTCGTCGCCCGGATAGCCCGGCAGCGGCGGACGGCAGGCCCGCAGCTTGAGCGCGAGCAGGTAGGCGGCGGTCGGCACCGAGATGCGCAGGCCGGGACCGAACTCGTCGCCAGCCAGCCGCCGCTTCTCCTCCCTGGGTGCGAGAAACTGACGCACGTGGGAATTCAGCCAGTCGTCGGGCAGGCCCTGTTCGGCGGCGACCGCCGTCGCGAGACGATGCGCCGCGGCCGAGGGATGCACCACGGCATCGACATCCTTGGTCGCGTCGCGGGAGCCATAGACCAACGTGAACACCGCCCCGCCGTAGAGCGAAACCTCGAGCACGATCGCCTCGCGCTCCGCCAGCTCGCCGAGGCGGCGCAGTGCGCGCGTGATGCGGGCTTTGGTGAGCGGCTCATAAGGCATGGATAAAGCGTTACGTGACGTTTTATCGGCACGCAAGTCCGGAGCCGACTCGCGAACTTATTCGGCACCACCACCGACCAGCCCGCCGCGGCCCATTCCTTGAAGCTGCCGGCGTTGGCGGTGCGGAAGCCCTCGCGCGCGAGGATGCGCGCGGCCAGGCCGGAGCGGACGCCGGCGCCGCAGTAGAACAGCAGCTCGCGGTTGCGGTGCGCGGAGAGGAAGGGTTTCCATTTTTCGCGCCGGCCGCTGAGATCGCTGAGCGGCAGCCCATTCCTTCGGCTGGCGCACATCGATCAAAATCGCGGGGCCGGTCCGCACGCGGGCGAAACAGTCGAGCGCGCGAAACCGCGGCGCGGAGGCGAGGAGCGATTTGAGGAGCCCGAAGGGATTCATGGGCGCAAATCCCGCGTGTGCCGGGCGCGGCAAAGTCCTTACCGTGCCAGGTCGTAGAGCGCGTAGCCGGCGAGGAGGTTGGGGAGCGTGCGACAGGGGGTGTGCCAGTTGCCGGCGAGGTGGGCGTGGCGGGCGATGCGGATTTTTTTCGCGACGCAGAAATGCTCGAAATCCGCGATCGTGAGCGGATTCGCGGGGCGGCTTTCGAACCACTCGGTCGTGTAAACGGCATTCCGAATCTTGCGGCCCTGCACAAGGGTGTTGATTCGGTTTTTCCAGAAACCGTGATTCACGAAACCCACCGTGAGCGTGCGGCCGACGCGCAGTGCCTCAAGGATCACGCCCGTGGGATCGGCGAGTTCCTGCACGGTGCGCGAGCAGATCACGCGATCGAAGTGTTGCTCGGGAAACGCGCGCATGAACGACGTCATGTCGCCCTGGTAGGCCGAGAGCCCGCGGCGCACGGAGGCCGTGATGCGGCTGAAGTCGAGGTCCACGCCGACGGCGGAGACTTTTTTCGACTGCACGAGGTAGTCGAGTAGCGCGCCGGAACCGCAGCCGAGATCGAGCACGCGCGTGCCGGGCTCCACCCAGTCCGCGATGATCTGCATGTCGACGGTGCGTTTTTCCGCGGGGCGCGTCATGGCTGAGATTTTTTTCGGCCCACGGAAGACAGGGAAGACACGGGAAAAGACATCGGAAGGGTCACCACGAAATACACGAAAGACACGAAAGGTCGGAATGCGCCGAGGTGAGGGACGGGATTTTCATTTTCGTGTATTTGGTGTGTTTCGTGGTGACCCAGTTCGGCGGTTCGTGCGCTCAGATCGAATAATTCGAATCGTAGTGCTGGCCGCGTTCGAGGAAGGCGCGGACGAGGGAGTAGAGTTCCTCGGACTCGAGGAGGAACGAATCGTGGCCGAGATCGGTGGAGAGTTCGGCGTAGCTGGCGCGCTTGCCGGCGCGGAGGAGCGCGAGGGCGAGCGTGCGGTTTTGCTCGGGCGGGAAAAGCCAGTCGCTCGTGAAGCCGATGACGAGCGTGTCGCCTTCGAGCGGAGCGAAGGCCTGCTCGAGCGAGCCATAGGCGTGCGCGAGATCGAACTGATCGAGGGCGCGGGTGATGTAGAGATACGAGTTGGCGTCGAAACGATTGATGAAGCTCTGACCTTGGTGGCGCAGGTAACCCTCGACCTCGAACTGCTGATCGAAGGTGTAGGCGTCGCCGTTGGCGTTTTCCTTTTTGCGGCGGCCGAACTTCCGGTCCATGCTCGCGTCGGAGACGTAGGTGATGTGCGCCATCATGCGCGCGATCGCGAGGCCGACGCGCGGGCCGGCGTCCTTGGAATAATCGCCGTGGTTCCAGGCCGGGTCCTGCATGATGGCCTGGCGGCCGACCTCGTTGAATGCGATCGCCTGTGCGCTCTCGCGGCCGGTGGTGGCCATCGCGAGCACGCGGCGCGTGAAGCGCGGAAACTCGATCGCCATCAGCATCGCCTGCATGCCGCCCATCGAGCCGCCGATCACGCCGTGCAGCTCCGCGACACCGAGGTGATCGAGGAGGAGTTTTTGCGCGCGCACCATGTCGCCGATGGTGACGAACGGAAATTGGATGCCGTAGGGACGGCCGGTCTCGGGGTTGAGCGAGGAAGGGCCGGTGGAGCCCTGGCAGCCGCCGAGGACGTTGGCGCAGACGACGAAGAAGCGGCGCGTATCGACGGCCTTCCCGGGGCCGATGAGGTTGTTCCACCAGCCGGGTTTCTTGTCGGCGGGCGAGTGCCAGCCGGCGCAGTGGTGATCGCCGCTGAGCGCGTGGCAGATGAGGATGGCGTTGTCGCGCGTGGCGTTGAGCGCGCCGTAGGTTTCGTAGCGGAGCGTGAAACCGGAAATCACCTGCCCGCTCTTGAAAGTGAACGGCTGCGCGAAAACGAAATCACGCGGCACCACGAGCCCCACATCATCAGGGGCGAGATGGCGCGGAATGGCGTCCGCAGCCGGATCGATTTCAAGATCGTCTGTCATCCGAATGGGCGAGGAAACCACCGGAGCCGCCGCGAGGCAAGTAACCGACTGGGTTATGACGCTGGCGTGTGCTGACCGCTGTAGGCGGGGTGCCTTCGCCCCGCGGGCAGTCGGCTGGCTGAGCCAGACAGCGGGGTGAGGGCACCCCGCCTACAATCCAATCATTTCCTCTTCGCGGGCGTGACGTTCTTGAGCGGCTTGCCGCCGGGGCCGGTGGTGACGGCGGGGGCGGTTTCGACGGGGTCTTTCATCCGGTTAATCACGAGCTGCTGGCCGATGGTAAAGAGGCCGTTGATGAAGGAATACAACGAGAGCGCGCAGGAGAAGCTGTAGCAAAACAGGATGAAGACGTAGGGCATGAACTTCATCATCTTCATCTGCGCGTTGTCCACGGAGGGCGACGGCGTGAGCTGCATCTGGACGACCATCGTGGCGCCCATGAGGAGCGGCATGATGTTCAGCGGCAGGATGCCGAAGAGAATCGCCACGGTGTCCGTCACGGAAAGATCGTGCGCCCACAGAAACGGTTGAAAGCGCAACTCCGCCGCGCTGGGCAGCATGGTGAAGAAGCCCATGAAAAACGGCATCGTGAGCAGGATCGGGAGGCAGCCGCCGATGGGATTGATTTTGCGCGTCTTGAACAGCTCCATCGTCGCCTGCTGCTGCTTCTGCGGGTTGTCCTTGAATTTTTCGCGGAGCGCCTGCAGCTCGGGCTGAATTTTCGCCATGCGTTTCGCGGAGCGCGACGCGGCGAGCGTGAAGGGGATGAAACAGATTTTCAGCGTGAGCGTGGTGAGCACGATGGCCCAGCCCCAGCCCCAGATGGGGGTGATGACGACGATCCAGCCATGGATGGCGGTCATCAGCGTGAGCAGAAGCTGGCTGAACCATTTAAAGAAACCGAAATCCATGATCTTGTCCTGGTCGGCCTTGAAGGTTTTGCCGTTGGCGAGGCGGCGGTATTCCTTGGGGCCGACGTAGAGCGTGCCGCCGAGCTTGGTCTCGGCCTTGGCGGCGAGCGCATCGACGCTGAACTGCGCCTCACCGGCGATGCCGTAGGCGTTGTTGTTGTCGTCGGGTTGCTCGGTGAGGAGCTTCACGCGGCGGGTGACGAGCGCGGCGGCGGGCTTGTCGCCGGTGAGGATGCTGGCGAAAAACTGATTCTGCACGACGGCCCACGCGACCGGGCCGTTGCTGGTGATCGCGGGGCTCGAGCCGTGGGAGCCCATGCCAACAAATCCGCCGCTGGCCTCGAGGTTGGAGCGCGGGATGAATTTCTGATCGCTGCCGGTGGAGTAGCCGGTCTTCAGGTATTGGCCGATGTCTTTGTGGTCGTTTGGTGCGGAGGTGCCGAGCGCGAGGGTGACCAGCATGGATTGCATGGGTTGTTCGCCGGCGTTGCGAAAGGTCGTCTCGTGACGGATCTGGTAGGGATCGGTGGTGTCACCGGTATTGGGCGACAGCACGTAGCGCCGCGTGACCTCGACCCCGCTGGCGAGGGTCGCGCGATAGACGACTTCGGTCGCGGTCAGCGAGACGAGTTGATAGCGCGCGTTGCGGTCGAGGCCGGGGGAGTTGACGAAGGCGAGGATCGGGTCGGCGTGGTGTTCGTTGAAGACGTAGGGCGAGGGGCTCTTGAGTTCCTTGGGATATCTTTTCAACGCCACCTCCAGCAGGGCGCCGCCGGAATCGGTGAACCGGGCCTCGATGAAATCGTTGGCGAGCGTGGTGACGGTGGCGCTGGCGGCGTCGCGGTTGACGGCGGCGAACGCGGTGTTCGCGATGGGCGCGGCCACAGTGCCGGGTGCTGCCGGTGTGTTCGTGCCCGCGGGCGCGGCGGAGTCGCTCTGGGTGAGGGCGGGTGCGGGCGGCGGCGGAGCCGGCTTCGGTCCGAAATAGATCATGGCGAAGGCTGCGAGGAGCAGCGCGACGCCGATGGTGGTGTTCTTTTTGTCCATTAACGAAAAGGGGTGGGAGGCGAGAGGCTAGCGGTGAGAGAGGCGAGGGGAGCCGCGCCGATCGCAACGCGGAGCGGCGCGCCGCGCGGGCCGGGTCCAGCGTAGCGGCAGCGAAGCGGGCACGGGATCGAAGCCGCCGGGGTGAAGCGGTGTGCACTTCGCGAGACGGATGGCGGCGAGGGCGCAGCCGGCGAGCGCGCCGTGCGTCCGGATCGCCTCGCCGGCGTAGTGCGAGCAGGTGGGCGCGAAACGGCAGCCGCACCGGCCCATCGTGATAATCGGGAGCGCCGGCGCGAGGGTGCGCTGATAGAGCCGGATGGCGAGGAGCAGCGCGTATGACGGCAGGGCCACGGCGAGCCGCCGGAATTGGGCGGCGGTGTTCATGCGTCTGGCGCGGAGGTTCGGCGCGGAGTGATTTGGGAGCACGCCTCGGCGAAACGTTTTTCCAATTCCGCGAGTGGCCAGCGCGTCGCCGCCGAGCGGGCGATGAGCAGGAGATCGCAGCCGGGCGGCAGGTGCTCTTGCTGGTGGCGAAAAACCTCGCGCAGCCGGCGCTTGGCGCGGTTGCGCTGCACAGCGGGGCCGACGGCCTTGTAGGACGCGATCACGCAGACGCGGGCGGGATTTTTTCCGGTCGGCGTCGGAGAGTCGGCGCGCGGTTTCCACCACACGGTGAAGGCCTGGCAATCCACGCGGCGGCCCTCTTCACGCACGATACGGATGTCGCGCTGGCGGCGGAGGTGCTGCTCGGGACGGTAACGCATGGGCCGTCGCGACCGCGCGGGAACTCCAGTCGCAGGCGCTCGTGGCTAAGAGGCGGACAACAATCAGACGACCGTCAGGCGCTTGCGGCCCTTGAGGCGGCGGGCGCGGATGACTTTGCGACCGCCCTTGGTCGCCATCCGGGCACGGTAACCAATCTTGCGGGCGCGCTTTTTGCGGTGCGGGCGGAATGTGGGTTGCATGATGTTGGAAGAAAAAGAGGGCCAGTGGTGCCGGACGGCGCGAGGGGTGTCAAGGGCGCGGATTGGGCGGTAGTGGGTCCGTTTGAAATGCAGCTTGTTTCTCGCTGATGGCCGGGCAGACCGGCAACATGGAAAGCGCGCAACGCGTCGAGCTGCTCAGGCAGCGATACAAAGCCAAGGGCGGGATTGCATACGTTGGTCGGGGCAATGTCGCACTAAAGCCTGCGGAGAGAAAGCGGCGCAATTTCAGCGCGGCCTACGTTCACGGCGCACAAGTGAGCGCCACGCACTGCGATTGGCTCAATGCGCCGGACGCTCGGCGCAAGGTGACTCCACGAACGAACCGCAAACGCGGGCTGCACCCGCTGAACAAGATCGCTGAACAGTTGCCTCGCAAGCTCCCACGTGTCCTTTTCGACCTATGAAGAAGAAACCGGCCAAAAAGAAAGCGGCTCCCAAAAGGAAGCCGCGCAAGGACGCATGGCAGAACGCGCTTTCGATTGTCGAGCAGGTAACGGGCGGGAAGCTCAAGCCGAGGCGTTAGGCGTCCAAGTCCATCGCAATCGTCTGGTTCAGCTTGGGCAGCTTGGCGTCGATCTTTCGCTTGAAGTCATCCCAGCCCGACGAGCCTTCCATGATTCCGAGCACACGGTAGATGTGTCGCGTGAGCGCGGGATGTCCTATGTCGCGCGTCATGAAGCGGTGATTGTGATACTGGCGATAGCCTTTCTCAGTAGGTGGGTTCACGCGTTGCAGCTCATCGTAAACACCGGGAGCGAGGCGTTGGTAGATTAAGTCATTGGTGTAGCCGCCGACAGCGCCCGGCATCTTGCCGTTATTCCATGTCCATCCCTTCAGCCGGAATAGCTCGCGATAAAATTCCAAAGGGAACGTTTTCGACCATTCAAAGAGCGCACCGGAAATGTATTTCCGCAGCACTTCCTGCAACGCTTGGCGGTCGCGCACTTCCTGATAGCCCGTTGCCTCGTCAACGAGAGCAATGATGCCAACGCGAGCAAGACCTCGCATGAGTATGTCGCAGGCGGTTACAATGTGTCGGTATTGCGCTGGGACTGGTTTGTCGTCGTCGCGAAAACTGTCGCGCAGTTTCAGGTAAACTTCGCAGACCATCGGTAGCAAAGCGGCGTCATATCCAACCGCCTTTTGTCCATTCTTGAGGCGAAAAAGTATCGGTGTCGTCGACAATCTTAACTCATCTGATATGAACGGCTTGAGCTGCTCGGCCTGCAAAAAGAACGGCAACCCGTCGACACTGATTGTGCCGCCAGTGCCGGCCTTCGGAGTTCGCGAGCGCCCGATGGCCATTAAGAACGTCCCTTGTGCCAACAACCGCTTACCGTTGGGCAGCACCGCAGCTTTGATAGGGGTGGGAATACCGGCAATGTCGAGTTCTCCATCGTGGCTTGCACGAGGCACTGAGGATTCGCCCCAACGCGCATTGGCGGCGGCGCTAGCAATAGCAGAACGATCTTCTGCGGACAGGTTATCGGCACGGGCCTTTCCGCCCTTGGACTGTGGCGAGGTGTTTTCTGGGCTCATATGAATCACGATGCACACCATAGAAGGCATGTCAATGCTTTCTTACTTTATGCTTGCTATCTATACCAGCAAGCATACGGTCTAGCCCATGAACAAGCTCGCCGCCCACAAACGCGCTCAGGTTATCAACTGTCTTGTCGAGGGGAACAGCATCCGCTCCACCGTGCGCCTGACGGGAGCCGGCAAGAACACCGTGGCGCGCTTGCTCGTGGCCGTTGGCGAGGCGTGCTCAATCTTTCAGGACAAGGCATTCCGCCAACTCACCTGTAAGCGCATCCAGTGCGATGAAGTTTGGAGCTTCGTTGGTTCAAAGGAAAAGAACACCAGTGCCGAGAAGAAAGCACAGGGTTGCGGCGATTGCTGGGTCTGGACTGCGCTGGATTCAGAAACGAAGTTGATCCCGTGCTGGTATGTCGGCTCGCGCGGTGCGAAGGCCGCTTATCACTTCATGCACGACCTTGCGGCGCGTCTCGCGCATCGTGTGCAACTCACCACGGACGGCCACAAGGCTTATCTCGACGCCGTGGAAACCGCATTCGGCGAGGAGATCGACTACGCCATGCTCGTGAAGATTTACGGGGAGGGTCCGAAGACGGAAGCGCGCTACTCGCCCGCGCAGTGCATGGGTGCGCGGAAAGCCGTTATCAGCGGCAAGCCTTCGTGGGACCACGTTTCAACTTCCCACATTGAGCGCTCGAATCTCACGCTGCGCATGAGCAACCGGCGCTTTACCCGGCTAACAAACGCCTTCTCGAAGAAGGTCGAGAATCACGAGCACATGCTCGCGCTGTCCTTCTGTTACTACAACTTTTGCCGCATGCATCAGACGCTCCGTTGCACGCCAGCCATGGCCGCTGGCGTTTCAAATCGCGTTTGGGAAATCACCGACATTGTGGGCCTTATTGATCCTGAAGTCGCAAAGGCAGCTTAATTTCATTGCGCATTTTCGTCACCAATGGATTTTTCCTTCCGTCCGCTCTTACCAGCCCTCGGAAGCGTGAGTAACGGCTTTAAAAATAATTCACAGTTTGGCCATTGACTCATGGTATCATTTGATACCTTTAGGCACATGGTTCGGCTAAATGAGTCTTCAACCCATCCCCGACCTCTGGCGGTCCAAAGTTTGTGCCGCATTGAAAGACGGAGATCCAAACCGTGTTGAATATACTTTCACCGGGGGTCAACGGACTCAAAACGAGTTGGCCGGATTGTTGAACTACAATTACGAAATCGAGGATGCTCTTCGAGAAGCTCTTATGGTGCCCTGCGAAGGTTGCCCTTGCATTATGGGCACAACGCCAGGGGTCACTTGGGAATTTTTCTTCTACTACAGAAGCGTCAAGCTTTACGGGAAAATTTTACTGAGACTGGACTTGAAACGTTTACTTATTTTTTCTGCACATTTGCCCGAAAGAAGCACCCTTAAATGCGATGACAGTGTCGAAGGTGTTTAACATGGCTGAACAAAATCATTCCTCTCAAGAAACCGTGCTTAGGCCTTTTGAGGTCACCATTCCTCAACGAGATGGAAAAGGTATCGCCGAACGGGTTTCGATAATGGTGGAAACGCGTTTTGATGCTGAAGTGGGAGAATGGCTCCTCACACCAAGCGGCATACGATTGATTGAAGACACAAAAGCCCGCTACTTGGGTTTACTGCTGCCCGCTGAGATTAAAGCGTTGCGTGAAAGGTTCAACCTGACCCAAGAGCAAATTGGGGATATTCTGCAAATCGGACGCAAAACCTGGACCCGATGGGAATCTGGTAAACAGCGACCATCGCAAAGCTCCAATCTTCTTCTTAAGTTGCTTCAGAACGGTGCTCTTACCATCGAGGCATTAAAGTCCCCTAATTCGCCGCCTACAGATTGGAGTGCGGTTCTCCCGCCAAGTAGTCCCGAAACACTGCTGATGAGTTTTGAAGTATCAGAGGCGGACGGGATGAATTATTCGGATTATTCGGCGGGTAAAACGGAAAAACAACCCCTTGCCGCATGAAGGCTGCCCCGGTCTCGCTTACAGAGTATTTTGTGACGGACCTCAGTCTAACTGCCAATCCGAGCTATACTGATTCAAAACGGATCGAGTTCAAGCAAGAGGATATGACTGGTGACTTGAGGCTTTCTTGTGTCGATACAGCCGCAAAAAAGTGGCAGCTTACGATGGAGATCAAGCATCAGGCTGCGCCCGAAACCAATTCACCTTACGCTTTCCGGGTAGTCATCGTGGGTTTTTTTACCGTGGCGGGCAGGGTGGTTGATGAAGAACAGGAGCGGACCGTGAAAATACAAGGTGCGTCGGTGCTCTATGGAGTGGCGCGAGAAATAGTTCGTGCAATGACAGGACGCGGTCCGCATCGCCCAATACTAATTCCTACCGTTTCTTTTTATGAAGTTAGTAAAACAGTAGCTCCCACACCTGTTGAAGCTACTATTGCTGCTTCTGCCCCCGCTGCGACGCAATAACGGTGCATGGACAGGCGCTAAGTAAACGCGCCGCATTTCGGATACGATGGGCGGGGTTTTCAAACGGACCCACTACCGATTGGGCAAAAACGAAACGTTGCCGCTCCCTCGCGTCAACCAGGATGCATCTGTCTTTGTGTTCGGCTCCGCCTCATGCCGAGCGTCCGGCAAACCCCAGTTTCCATTTCCGAGCCCCATGCACTTCCACCGGTCCCGCCGTCTCACCGTGGCCTCGCTCCTCGCGGCAAGTTTTCTCGCCACTGTTTCCCCCGTTCGGTCGCAACAGGCGCCGGCCGCACCCAAGCCCGCGCCGCCAAGTGTCGCCGCGCCGAAAACCGACGAGCTCATCATCCTCTCGCTCTTCACCGTCGTCTCCGACGACAAGGGCTACCAGGCCTCCCACACCCTCTCCGGCACGCGGCTCAACTCGAAACTCGAGGACCTCGGCAGCTCCATCACCGTTGTGCCAAGCAACAGATGACCGACCTTGGCCTGCTCGATATCAACGACGTGTTCCGCTACGAGGCGAGCACCGAAGGCACGGATAACTTCACGGGCTTCATCCGCAACCGCACCGGCGGCGATCAGGTGCAGTCAAATCCGCAGCAGGCGAACCGCATTCGCGGCCTCGGCGCCGCGGGCACGAGCGGCCTCGGCGTCAACACCGCGTTCGGCAGCTTCGCGACCAACAACGCCATCCCGTTCGATCCCTACAACGTCGCCGCGATTCAGGTCTCGCGCGGGTCCAACTCGAACCTCTTGGCCGCGGCGCCGCGGCAGGCACGGTCAAACGTTGTGCCGACCCAAGCGAACCCGAGTCGGCAAAGTTTCAGCGGCGACCTGCGCTTCGACAGCTATGGCGGCAGCCGCGAGAGCCTGAACATCAACTAGCCGTTCCTCAAAGATAAGCTCGCCGTGCGCGTCGCCGCCGCGAACGAGTCGAAGGGCTTCGAGCGCAAACCATCCTCCGAGCGCATCCACCGCGAGTTTGCGACGATCCTCGCGCGGCCGTTCAAGACCACGACCATCCGCGCCACCGCAGACCCGCTGGATTCAGGATCAATAGGGCGCCTACTGGGCCGCCTCGACCAACGCCGGCCGCCCGCGCACGCAGATCCGCGAATTCCGTTTCACCGGCATCACCAACCACGACTTCACCGAGGGCCACCTCAAGGGCTTCAACGTCGGTGGTGCGATGCGCTGGGAAAGCAAAGGTGCGATCGGTTTCCTCGCCGGCCCGGCCGAAACCAGCGGCCCGTATCAGGGTGCCGTGCTATTCCTCGACAACAACAAACCCGTCTGGGACAAGGCGCGCGCCTACTTCGATCTCTCCGCCGGCTACCGCTTGAAATTCGCCGGCGACAAGGTGCGCAGCAAACTTCAGCTGAACATCAAGAACGCGTTCGAAGGCGGCCGCCTCCAACCCATCGCGGTCAACCCCGACGGCCGGCCCTACGCCTACCGCATCATCGACCCGCACCAGTTCATCGCGAGCATGAGATTCGACCTGTAACGGAGCGTCGGCTTTCCAGCCGCCGAACGCGGACGAGGCAGCTTGCCTCGTGGTTTTCCAACTGAGGCGAGACGCCTCAGCCACGTTTCCGAGACGCGGTGCATTTGATCTTGAGACAGCCACGCGCGCGTCGCGCTGTGGCGGGCGAACGCTTCATGCTTTCAGGTCCTCTTTCTAGTATTCCTCGTAACCCGGCCCTTTCCCAACTATCTCTGGATAGTTGAAAGCATCCCGGCGAGTCCCGCAGACCCGAAAGCGCATCAATGCCCTCGTGGCTGCATTGCGGGCCATTCCCCGCGGTCGCTATGTCGCCATACTCGCGACGCTCTTTGCGCTGGTGGGCTTGCGCTCGTTGATCGGGGCGCACGCGCTGGCCACCTGGCTCCTTGAAAATCTCCCGGTTACGCTGGGCCTGCTTTTCCTGTGCGTCACCTACCGGCGCATGCCGCTCTCCCGGGTGAGCTACACCTTGATCTTCCTGTTTTTTTGCCTGCACGAAATCGGCGCACACTGGACCTACGCCAAGGTGCCCTACGACGACTGGTGGCGGTCGCTCTTCGGGGTGACGCTCAACTCCCAACTCGGTTTCGCGCGCAATCACTTCGATCGGCTCGTGCATTTTTCCTACGGCCTCCTGATCGCTTATCCCTTGCGCGAGGTTTTCCTGCGGGTCGCGAACGTCCGCGGCTTCTGGGGTTATTTTCTCCCGCTCGACTTCGCCATGAGCACGTCGGCGTTATACGAAATCCTGGAGTGGGCCACGGCCGCCGTGGTCGGCAGTGATGCGAGCAATGACTTTCTCGGTTCCCAGGGCGACCTGTGGGATTCGCAAAAGGACATGGCGCTGGCCTCGCTCGGCGCGCTCCTTGCTATGACCGTCATCGCGCTCATCACCTGGCACTACAAGCGCGACTTTGCCCGGGAATTTGGCGAAAGCCTCCGGCCCAAGATCGCGGCGCCGTTTGGCGAGGAAGCGATCGCGCAAATCCAGATGGACTCGAACGGCCGCTGAATTTCATGCCCGTCTTCAAAACCAAGATCGAACTGCGCCCGGCACTCGGCGCGCAGGCAACGCCCGCAAGGGCACCCTTATGCTGAATCCCCCAACACCTCCGGGAAAGCCCCGCCGCTTTTCGATGATTCGCTCGTTCGTCTTTGCGGATTTTCTCACGTTGGTAAACGGCCTGTGTGGCACCGGCGCGGTGCTGGCGGCCATGTATTTCCTCGTCACCGTCGAGCGCCGCTGGCTCGTCACGGCCATGGCGCTGCTGCCGGTGGCGTTTATTTTCGATTTTGCCGACGGACGCGTGGCGCGTTGGCGGCACCGATCGTCACCGCTCGGCGCGGATCTCGATTCGCTCGCGGATGTCATTTCATTCGGGATGGCGCCGGCGGCGATCGGTTTCGCCGTGGGGCTGCGGGGCGCGCTGGACGTCGCGATTCTGCTGTTTTTCGTGGCGTGTGGCATCGGTCGGCTCGCCCGTTTCAACGCCACGGCCGACGCGCTCGCCGATGAGAGCGGCAAGGTAAGGTATTTCGAAGGCACGCCGATTCCGACCAGCGTCCTGATCGTGGCGCTACTCGCGTTGCTCCATGCCCAAGGTCGGCTGGGGCGCGACGTCTGGCTCGGCGCGTGGAACCTCGGAGGCCTCATCCTGCATCCGCTCGCGCTCATCTATTTCATCAGCGGCAGCCTCATGATCAGCACCATTCGCGTGCCAAAGCTTTAGCCCGACCGCACCGCCACCGCATCGCCCGGCGGCATAGTTCAAAAAAATCCCGCCACCGCCGCAACCAACCTGCTCGCGAGCGGTCCCATAGTCGCCCCGTTTCGCGCCCTGCGTTGGGTCAACTCGTTTCACCGTCCCACAAAAAATATGAAAAACCATCGCCCTTCATTTCTCTCTCCCGCCCTGCTTGCGGCCGGTGTCGCCTGGGGCGTCACCTTCGCGGGCTGCACCAAAGCTGA
>JANXSC010000524.1 GCA_025352845.1 Opitutaceae bacterium | reverse complement strand
AAGGGTCCGCCGGCACCCAGTCTCTCAAATCCGGCGGCCGCAGCAGCGGGGTGTCGCGGTCGATATTCACAAATTTCGGCATACCATTGCATAGCAATAATTAGGCCAGGTATGCGGCTAAGTCCGACAGGCTGCTAGGGGGATAGAGGCGATGACGCACAAACTCGAATGGCAGTGCGTAACTCAGCGAGGTTTCAAGTTTCCAAAAACCGAGGTCGGCACCAACTTCGAAGCCCACCTCACCACCGACGACGCCGTAAATACCCCAAGTCGAGATGTTGCTCGCTGCCTGCGCCTCAAGCGACAGACCGGCGTTAACGCCAGCATAGGGGCCGACGATGCCGTAGGCTTCGAGCAATATACTCACTCCCGCCGTCACGCTCGCGGAGTAAGTGACCGAGCTGGTGTTCGACAGCGTGAACGTGTTTTGCAGTTCGCGGATCGGTGCGAATCCATCGCCCGTGTCGTAGCGCAAGCCGACGAGCGCCGTGGCATCCTGCCGCAGGGAGGCCGAAGCCGTCGTGCCGAAGCTGCCCGACAAGGTGACTGGGATCGATATCTTGGGCGTGATGACGACGGGCAAGCCCCCGACAAAAAACAGTTTACTCGGCAGGCTTTTCTCGAAAATTTTCCACGTGACACTGCCGCTCACGCTTTGGCTGGCCTGAAACGAGAGCGGGAGCGACTCACGGCCCTGCGCAGCCACACGCAACGAACGGACGCGCAGACCGGCGATGTCGTAGTTGAGCGAAAGCGAGGGCTCGAAAAAAATCTCGCCCGTCACGCGCACGGGCACCGAGTTCAGCAGCACGTCGCGGTTGAGCGTAAGGATGATCACCTGCAATGGGAAAGTGCCGCCGCCCGCCAGCGCGGCGCGCTCGACCGTCCGAAGCTCCGCGCGCTCGCCCGGCCCGAGGTCCGCCGCAAGCGCGGCGACGGTGGACTGGTCGGCAAGGGGCAGAGAAAATCCGAGCACGCCATCCGTCACGGCATCGGTGAAAGCAGCGCCCGTGGTGGTGAGGGTGGTGAGGCTGCCGCTGCTGTTAACCGCCGACACGCGCCGCAGAAGGCCGACCGGCGTGCGCGCGGATATTCCAGCCGCGAGCACGTCGCCAGCGGCGATGCCGGCCGCCTGTGTGCTGGCAAGCGTAACACTGGTCGCGCTCACCTGCGTGACGGTGGCGAGCGCGGTGTCGCTCAGAACGCGAAGGCGCGGATTGAGTGTGAGGCCGAAATTCGCGACGGACGTGGCGCGCGCCTTCACCCAATACCCGCGACCGGGTGCGAGCTGGGTGAGGGTGTTGCCCGTCGCTCCCGGCACAAAGGTCCGCCATGCGCCGACTTCGTAACCTTGCACGGCTTCGATCACGGCGGCACTCGTGCCAAACACTTCCGCCGGCGTTTTGGTGACGGCGGCATTGTGGCCGACAAAATTCCACCCGGGCGTCAGGGTGAGCGTGCTGGCCGGTCGCATTCCCGCGCCCACCAGCGAGCCGGGCTGCATCATGAAAATCCAGTAGGCGCGCCCGGCATCCATGCGGGCGAGCGTGCTCGCGCCCTCCGCGGGAAAATAGCCCGACCACTGTTCACCTTCATAGCCCCAGACCGCGCTGAACTTTCCTCGAATGGACGCGGTGACGAACTCGATGTCGGTGTTGGTCTGCTGCTCGGGCAGCGAGACTAGATTCCAACCGCTCGCCAGTTGGATCTCATAGGCTCCCCGCGCGGATGCGGCAAGCAGCCACGCACACAGAATCATTCGTAGGTATTGTCGCATGATCGATTGCGCTGGAGCGCGGTGGTTTCGATGACGATGCGCTTGTCGGCCATGGGACAGCGATCTCAGGGCCGCGGCCGCACGCTCATCTTACCGAGGCATTTCGGATAGACATAGCCGAGAAATCGATAGGGCGTTCCATCCTTGGCCACCCGCTGGTTGAGTGCGGCGGGATTCGGAAAATTCTTCTCCGTCACGGTGGCCTTGACCCAATTCTTCTCCGACACCCGGATCTCACGCTTGTCTGGAGAAACATAGGTGACAAATGCGACATGGCCCAGTCGCCCGGCCCCCTCGGACCAAACCGCAATGGCCCCGACCATCGCCGAGGTCGGCGCCGTGCGGATTTCCCAACCCTTGTCGGCCGCATTTTGAAACCAGTCGCACGCGTTTCCGCCCCAGTTTACGCCGGGCTCGGGTGCGCCCGCATTAAAACGTTCGGCCGCATACCAGGTGCATTGGGTTTTATCCGGGTAGTTGTTGGATTTGGCCGCCGCCAACGAAACGGCCAGCGCGATGGCAACGGAAAGGCCGATTCGGATTTTCATGGCGGCCCTCATTTCCCGGCCAGTTGGTTCTTGTTGTAGTGATTCGCCCGTGCCCAACCGATGGCGGCGCACAGCGGCCAAGTGAGGAAGAGGCCAAACCCGACGGTTAAAACGGCCACGACGACATTTACGCCAAACATAATCAGCGCCGGCACGAAACCAACATAAAGCAGCCCGAGCGGGCCGAAGAAGAACCCGAGCACGGCGGCGAGCATCGGGCTCTTGGGAATTTGCAGGATGACAACCTGGGGAGATGAGACTTGGGACATGGGATTGGGGATAGTTGGATTGTGGGGACGAAAAAAAAGTTCAGCGGCCGCGCATCGCTTCCTGCATCTTTTCCTGCTGCGCCTGCATCATCCGCTGCTGAAAGGTTCCGACCTCCATGAAGCCCTTCGCGATCTTGATCGCCACCTGCTCGCTCGCGACGCGCGTCGTATAGGTGAAATACCACTCGTAGTTCTGCTTCTCAGTCACCGTGCCGGCGACATCGGTCGCGGTCACGACATCGTAGAGGAAGATGCCGACCGTGCCCGATTCCGGCAGCAGCTCGAGCGGCGGGCCGTAGATCGTGAACTCCGTCTCGTTGCGCGGCGGCACGATGCCGTTCAGGAATTCGCGGTAGTCGATCTTGTCGAACGGCTGCAGCTTGCCGCCGACGTTG